>CALFVE010000045.1 GCA_937928475.1 uncultured bacterium
GTTCACGCCTCCCGCTTGCCGGGGGACCAGGACCTCCTGGACGTGGTAGCGAGCGAGGCGCTGGCTCGCGGGAGCGCGGTCTGGGCGGTTCCCACCGAGTCCCTGCCGGCCAAGCCGGTGGCGGCGGTGCTGAGGTACTAGGAGTAGGAGAAGCGGGACGTGGAAAGTCGGAAGTCAGGGGGAGCGGACTCAGCGGGCGTGGCGACAGGGCGGGTGGGAGCGAGGCCTGTCCCGTTTCCGTCCGGAAGGTGAAGCGACAGCCACGGTCACTGACGGCGCAGGAGCAGCAGTCGCAGGAAGAGCGTTTCCAGCGCCAAGCGGAGGTTGAGGTTTTGGCGCAGGTCGGCGCGCAGATCGTCGAGCGCCCGGCAGGCCGCCAGGGCTGCGTCCGGCGGGTAGGAGGCGGCGGAGGCGGCCAGTTGCTCCCGGTAGTCCGCGTTGATTAGGCGCCCATCTGCTTGAACCACGATCAGGTCGCGGAACCAAGATGATAGCAGTCCCAGGATCTGGCCGAGTTCTGTGCGCAGCACCCGGTCGCGGGCAGCCTTGAGCATCCGCTTGCCTAGGTCCCCCGGTTCCTCGGTAAGCCACCAGCGCTCCGTCATCTCCGCGAGCGCCTCGGCCAGGCGCATGGCTTCCCAGAGTTCGCGCCGGGGCAGCGAGGCGAGCAAGGTGAGGATCTCGGCCCGCAGATCCAAGAGCTGTCGCCGGTCCAGGAGGCGCCGTGCCCGCCCCCAGGCACCCGCCGACATGGAAATCACGGCGCTGCGCTCTGTCGGGCTGAGGTCGGGAGAAGCCTCGGCCAAGGCGGCTTCCATCTCCTGTGGGGGGAGAGCGTGCAAGGCCAGCGTCTGGCAGCGGGAGATAATGGTGGGCAGCAGTGCACTGGGGCGGCTAGTGGCGAGGACAAAGGTAGCGTTCTCCGGCGGCTCCTCCAGGGTCTTGAGCAGGCGGTTGGCGCCGGCGGCGTTCATTGCCTCCGCCCGAGCGATTATGTATATGCGATGCTGCGCCCCAAACGCGGTACGGGCGGCTTCGCCGACCAGGTCGGTGATCAGTTCGAGGTCAATCAGCGCGTCTTCCATGTCCGCGCTGATAGCCTCGGGCTCTTCGTCCGCGATCTCCTCTTCTTCGTCAGACACCTGGGCGATGCGCTGCCGCGCCGAGCCTTTCCTCTCGCTCTTCTTCTTTTCCTTAGGCAGTTCAATCCTCAGGCGGGGCTGAACGAGGCGGATATCAGGGTGCAGGCCGGCTGTGATCTTGCGGCAGGTGTCGCACTGGCCGCAGGCGTCGAGGGTCTCGCCCTGGCCGACTGGCTGCTCGCAGTTGGCGGCCTGCGCGAGGGCAAGCGCGAGAGTGGTCTTGCCGATATGAGGGGGGCCGACGAAGAGGTACCCCGGGGGAAGGCGGCCACTGCTGACCGCCCGCCGCAGGGCACGCACCGGCTGCTCGTGGCCGACGATCGAGGCAAAGGGCATCTCAGGCGTCCAAACCCAGGTGGACGAGAATCTCCCCCAGAACCGTGGTGGGGTCGCGATCGGCGGGAATCACGGCCGCGGCGCCGGCCAGGTCGCGCGCGTAGCACAGAAACCCCTCGCGCACCCGGTGGTGGTACTCGGCGGAGCGCCGCTCAATCTTGTCCGGCGGGCTGCCCGGCGTCATCTTGCGGGCCCGGCCTGCTGCCGGGTCGAGATCCAGGATCACCGTCAAGTCGGGCTGCCCCTGGCCGGTCTGCTCGCCGGGGACCTGCTTGAGCGGTTCGCGCGCAATCGCATCCATCGCCCGGAAGTGCGCTGGGTCCACTTCCCCCGCCCAGACCTGGTAGGCGAAGGTGGAGGAAGAAAAGCGGTCGCAGATCACCCAGCGGCCGGCGAGCAGGGCGGGGACAATCACGGTGGCAACGTGCTCGGCGCGGTCGGCGCAGAAGAGGAACGCCTCGGTCAGTGGGGTCATCTCCGCCTCCTCCTCCAGAAGCAGATGGCGCAAGCGCCGACCCAGCGGCGTGCCGCCGGGCTCGTGGGTGAGCAGGTGGGGAATATCCTGCTGCTGGAGACGCTCGGCGAGTAAGCGGGCCTGGGTCGTCTTCCCACAACCCTCTACGCCGTCGAGGACGATGAATCTGCCGGGAGAGGGCGCGCTCACTCCCGCATCACCCTCACCCTCCGCCGCGGCTCTCTCCCCACGCTGCGCGACACCAGCCCCTGCTGCGCCACCAGTTCGTGCTGCAGTCGGCGCACATAAGCGTTCTGGGGGAGCAGTTCCTCCGGTTCGCCGCCGGCCATCACCCGCTCGATCACCTCGCGGGCCTCCTGGAGAGCAAAGGCCTCGCGGGCCGCCTGGGCAGCCAGCGAGAGATCGCGCAGCACGCTCATGATCTGGGTCTGAGTGTTGCTGCGCACGGTGAGCACCTGCGCCTCCGGGCGACCTACCGGCCCCTCCGCGCGGAGGCGGCTTTCCAGGGCCAGCACGATGTCGGCCTCCTCCGGGTTGCGGGTAACCACGGCGGGGCTGCCCAGTTCCTGCAGAGCCTTTTCGATCTTGCGTCGGCTCACTCCGTAGGGAAAGATACGGCCGGCGGTCAGCCGGGAGCGTCGGTCCTCGATCTCCAGCGACAGTTGCTCCGGCTGCTCGGGAGAAGTGAGCAGTTCGCTGCCGGTCAGGCGCACCTGTCGCGTGCTCTTGCGCACCTGGCCCTCGCTGTCCCGCCAGCGCACCTCCACGGTGGTGGCCTCCCCGCGCAGCAGCCGGTCCACGGAAAGCGCCGTGTCGTGGTGGATGACTAGATGGGACTTGTCCTCGATCTCGATGACCGTGTCGAAGGTGGGCGGGGCCTTGCGCTCCAGCACCGTCTTCTGGGTGCCGCGTCGGCGGGCCTCCTCATCGCCCAAGGTGACGGCGTGAACTCCGCCGACCAGGTCCATCAGCGTGGGGTTGGAGAGCAGGTTCTCCAGGTTATTCCCGTGGGCGGTGCCCACCAGTTGCACGCCGCGCTCGGCGATGGTGCGGGCGGCTTCGGCCTCGGCGTGGGTGCCGATCTCGTCAATCACGATGACCTCGGGCATGTGGTTCTCCACCGCCTCGATCATCACATCGTGCTGCTGGCGACTGTTGGGCACCTGCAAACGCCTTGCCCGGCCGATGCCGGGGTGAGGAATATCCCCGTCTCCGGCAATCTCATTGTTCGTATCCACGACCACCACCCGCTTGCCCGCTTCATCGGCCAGTACGCGGGCGACCTCGCGCAGGCGGGTAGTCTTGCCCACCCCGGGACGGCCCAGGAGCAGGATGTTCCGCCCGGACTCTACGAGTTCGCGGATGATGTCAATGGTCCCATAGACGGCGCGGCCGACCCGACAGGTGAGGCCAACAATCTCCTCCCGGCGGTTGCGGATAGCCGAGATCCGGTGTAGGGTACGCTCCAGGCCGGCGCGGTTGTCCCGGTCGAACTCCCCCACGCGGGACGTGACGTAGCGCAGGTCCTCGGGTGTGCACTGGTCGGAAGTGAGCAGATCGGCGTGCTGGGGGAAGCGGGCCTCGATGGGTCGGCCGAGGTCAAGGATCACCTCTAGGAGTTCGTCGAGACGGGGATGCTCCGCCAGCGGTCGTCGAATGCGGGGCGGGAGGACCTCCAGCAGCTGCTCGATGTTATCGGTAACGCGCTGTTCGGGAGTCATAATGGCAGGCGAGCACGGCTGCCCACCCTGGTCCTAGTATAGGGAGACGTGGGAGAGGGTGTCAAGGACGGCAGCAAGTACCGGATAGGGAGAGAAGATGGCAGGCGGTAGGGCAGCGCAATTGGGTAGGGAGCAGGAAGAGAGAGGGTGAGCAGCGAAAGCGCCCGACCTCAAGCAGTTCCACCGTTGCGAGGAAGGGAGTCCGCAGCCATGCGCCGAGTTTTCTTTGTCTTGTTAGCCGCGATGGCTACACCTGCCTGGTCCCAGGCGCCGCTCGCCAGGCCGGCGCCGCCCCAGGTCGAGATCCGGGGGACACCGGGCACTCGTACCCTTTACTACTGGGCCTTCGCCCGCGATGCGCGAGGGCACAGCGCGTACTCCGATCCGGTGGTGGTGAACAACGCGCCCGAGGTGCTCTCCGAGCAGGATGCGGTGGTGCTCACCCCTGCGCCGGTCGAGGGGGCCACGGAGTACGGGATTCTCACCAGTCGCTGCCAGGCTCCGCGCGACCTGAAGATCGAGATCGGCACCCGCGGAGATAGGACCTTCTACTATTGGACCCAGGCTCGCAACGGGCGGACGGTCTGGTCGCCGGTAGAGGGCCCTTTCAAAGCCGAAGGCTGCGCCGATCCGCCCGAAAACACCCTCACCTGGTCGGACACCGGGGCCGAGTTTTACTACCTCTACCGCACCGAGACGCCGGAAAAGCCGCTGGGCTGGCGCGGTTGTGTCATCCTGGTGGGCGGCAAGGAAACAAAGTGGACCGACAAGGGCATCCCGCCGGAGGCGCGCATTATCAACCCGGCAGGCAACGCCGAGGAGAAACCCCAGGGCGAAGGTGCCTACCTGGTGGGCACCTCCAAGGGCGAGCCGATCGTAGACCAGGGGCAGAAACTCACCTCTCTTCTCATCTACGATATGAACACCAGCGACTCCGCCTACCGACCCTTCGAGCCAGTCACGAAGGGCTACGAGCCCAGCGGGGAGCGCGGCGCGTACCAGTTCAACTTCCGCCATACCATGCCCAGCCCTAAGTACAGTTGGGACATGATGAACAACCTGACCATCCACCAGGACAACGTGGCCGGGGGGCTCAACGTCTACCCCACCAACTGGAGCATCGGCGGGGAAAGCGCAAAGAACACTTACAACGGTATTGACATTCACCAGTTCAACTACACCCCCGGCCAGCATTCCCCCTACCTGACCTTCATGTACAACTACGGCCTGGGGGACAACGTGCTCTTCCACGCGGCTCTGGAGCAGCGGGGCCAGAACCGTACCCCGGGCGACGAGGGCAGCGAGTTCTTCAGCCTGCACATGTCCCGGCGCCTCGAGGTAGGCCGGGCTAGACTAGCGGCGGAGGCGCCGGCCGGCGCTCAGCATCTAAGGATAGAAGGCAGCCTCGGTACCGTCGCCGGGGCGCGCGGGATTGTGAACCTAACCCAAGCGTACACTGCCGGCCAGGCGCACGTGGAAGGCCGCGCGGTGGCCGTGGGTACGGACACCAGCTGGACGCCTGAGATGGAGGGCCGCTGGATTAGTTTCGACGCCGACACCACGGTGTTGGGCGGCCGCCAGATTCGCCAGTGGTATCTGATTGAGAAGTATGTCAGCCCCACGCAGTTGCAGTTGTTTGCTCCTACCTACTGGGGCAAATACAACTACAAGGGCAACGCCCGCAGCGACGGCGGGTACCTGATCTGTCCCTACACCGAGATGACCGACGGGGACGCCAACACCTTCGCGGAGGGCCTGAGGGTGACGCCCCTGTCCTGCGCGTGGCGGGCCGGCGATGAGATTGAGGCTATCGCCGGACCGCAGACCACCTTCCGTCTGGGTTGGTGGGAGATGAATGGGGAGTTCCTCCCCCAGGACCACGTGGCCGGGTTGGGCATCGCCTTCAACGGCAACAAAGGCACCAGTGAGGGCGCACTGATCACCTACAACTGGGGCATCGGCCTGGAGACGCACAACGCCGGCGTGGCGGTGGCCTGCATGGACAACACCAAGGTAGGAATGCAGGTCTACAAAGACACCTCGGTGCTCATCTCCTGCATTCGCGATGACCCCTACCGCTTCCAGCTGTCGCAGGACCCCGATGGGTTCGTAATCGAGGACTATGCCAACCGGCGCTGGCTGACGCTGGGAGCCAAGGGGCTGGGGATAGAGGGAACGGGCACCATCCGCGGCAACGAGCGGACGCGGGGCAAGAGTGTCTTTCGCGGCGACGGGCAGACCGTAGAGTTCGCGATCAAGTTCCCGCAGCCCTACGCGGGGATGCCCTACGTGGTGGCTTCCCCGAATGTGCCTATTGGCATGGGCGTGACCGAGGTAACGCCGGAGGGTTGCACGGTGACCTTCGCGAGCGCCCCGGCGGCGGGTCAGGAAGTCGTAGTCACCTGGATGGTGCAGGAGTAGGAAAAGTCGCGCGTCGCGAGCAGTAAGCGGGAAAAACAAGCGAGGCACCCGCAGGCGTTGGGCGCCTTGTGGTTCTCCGTCGGGCTCCGGCACTTCAGTGCAGGTCGCCTGAGCACCCGAGGGCGCGCAGCCCTGGGGAAGCAGTCTGGCAAGCCCCGCCCAAGTGGGCCTGGTCTCCCTTGCCGGGCGTACTTCAGCGGCGCGGGAACCCCTCGTCGGGTCGTAGTTATTTCCTCCTGACCCCTTGCCGTAAGCGGATTTTCATTATATAATGCTGCCCGCCGCCGAAGAAGTATACGCATTAGAGAAGACCTGGTTGTCCCTTGAGCCGCAGCATCCACCCGCAGCCCTGTCCACCGCCACCCACACGGGGCTAACTGCCCCTCCAGGGAGCGCTTGCGAGATTAGCACATATAATGCGCCGTTCGGGTTGCCATTGCCCCGTGCACTGGAGAGGGTACGCATGAGACTGAGAGCAGCGGTCATCGGCATTCTCCCCAAGGGGGCCGCCGTCCGGGACTTGGAGGATCTGGCTGGCCTCGACTTCGGTCGAATCTGCTTTGCCCGGGACTTTGGCTCCCTGGAGGATGCGCTCCCCGCTTACGACTACGTGCTGATCACCGAGGAACAGGTGAGGCAACTGCCTCAGGACCGCTTGCGGGCGGTGCGGGAAAAGTGCAACGCCCGCTGGGTCTTGCTGACGCAAGAGGAAGGCGGCACTCCGGGGTGGGCGGAGGAACTGGATTTTCAGCACTGCCTCAGTTGGGCGGACGATGGGGATGGGGAAGGGGAAGCGCCGACTGCTGCCCAGCCCGCCGGCGAGCGGCTGAGCCTGGCGCTAGACGTGCGCAGTGGGGAATTGCAGGCAGGGGACGCCGTCATCAGGCTGACGCCGCGGGAATGCCGAATGATGGCGGCTTTCCTCAAGCGGCCCAACCAGGTGATTCGCAAGGAGGAACTCCTGCGGGAGGTGTGGGACCGCGACGACCATCACATCAACGTGGTGCAGGTCATGATCCGGCGCCTGCGGCAGAAACTGAGCGCCGGGGGCGTGCCGGGGGAAATCATCGAGAATTCCCGAGGCTTTGGGTACCGGCTGCGCGTGGCTAAAGGCGCTCTCGTGTAGGAAGGGAAGTGCCACAGCCCCCGCGCCTGGGCAGTTACATACATCGGTTACATATAGCAGTCAGGATCGTCAGGAACGAAACGCGGGTGCCGGGGGTATCCGAGCCCAGCGCGTGCCGCAAACACGCCAGCGGGGGGTGTGGGCGGAATCGGAGGATAGCAGGATGTCCGAGCGCGCAACTGAGGTCGTCGGGTCCACCCAGGCTCGCGAGGACCGGCGTCGGGCCGGGCAGCTGCAGCGCCTTTCTGCTGCCTTGTATCAGGCCATCGCCCGGTTTGAGCAGCGGTTCGATACCGCAACCTATGACGCTGCGAAAATAGCCGTTGATATTGTCTTGATGGCGGCGGCGGGTGCTTGGACCTGGCTGGTGGTACTCGGCCGGGAGGTGACCCCGGGCAACACCGGGCTGTTTGTGCTGGTCGCGCTGGCTATCCGCCTGCCTGTCTACTTCCTCCTGGGTATCTGGCGCGACTCCTGGAAGCAAGTTTCTCCTCAGGATGTGCTACGCGTGGCCCTCAGCGGTGTGGCGCCTATGCCGGTGCTGGCGGCCCTGTTCTACGTGCCCTACTACTACGGGATACACCACCTGCTCCCCCCGCTGGCCCGCCCCTCGATTCTGTTGCTCACCGAGCCCGCCTTTTACGTGCTGTTCCTGAGCAGTGTGCGTCTGTTCGCCCGGATGTATGCCCGGGCCCAGGCCAAGGGGGCGGAACGTATCCCCGTGCTGGTCGTCGGCGCGGGGGCTACCGGTTCAGCGCTAGGGTATCTGCTGGACGAGGCCGGGCATGAGTATTCCATCGTGGGCTACCTGGACGACGACCCCCGCCGCCAGGGGCGGCGCGTACGCGGCAAACCGGTGCTGGGCAAGATTGACGACGCCGCCCAGGTGGCCAAGCAGCACCGGGTGCAGATGATCGTCATCGCCGCACCCTCCCTCGGCCCCCAGCGCTTGCGCGAGATGCTGGTGGCGTTGGAGGCCACCGGCCTACCAGTTCGCACCGTCCCGCCCATGTCGGAAGTGGTCACCCGCAAGGCCCACCTGGATGACCTGCGCGAGCTACGGATGGAGGACTTGCTGCCGCGGGACGCGGTGCGCCTAGACCGTGACGCTATCTGCGGCTACCTGCGGGGCAAGACGGTGCTGGTGACGGGTGGGGGTGGTTCCATCGGCCGGCACCTGTGCCGGCAGGTGATCGAGGCGGGCGCCACCCGGCTGCTCGTTCTGGGCCGAGGCGAGAACAGCGTCTTCGAGGCGGTCCAGGAGCTGGAGGAACTGGAGGCTGCCTGCGAGATCGTTCCTCTCATCTGCTGCGTGCGCGACCGGGGGGCCCTGGCGCGGCATTTTGAGCGCTATCGGCCGGAAGTGGTCTTCCATGCCGCTGCGCACAAGCACGTGCCTCTGATGGAACTGTACCCCGCGGAGGCCGTGAAGAACAACGTGCTGGGCACCCTCAATCTGGTGAAACTGGCCGTCCAGTACCGGGTGGAGCGCTTCGTGCTGGTCTCTACCGACAAGGCGGTTAACCCGGTGAGCGTGATGGGGGCCAGCAAGCGAGTGGCGGAGCGGATTGTGCGGGCCTACGCCCGGGAAACCGGGGCCAGTATGGTGAGCGTCCGGTTCGGCAACGTGCTGGGTAGCCGGGGGAGCGTGGTGCCTATCATTACCCGCCAGATTCGCCACCGGCGTCCGGTTACTATCACCCACCCAGAGATGGTGCGCTACTTCATGACCATCCCGGAGGCGGTGCAACTGATTCTGCAGGCGGAGGCCACTAACGGGTGCGGGGAGACCTACATCCTCAAGATGGGACATCCGGTGCGCATTTGGGACCTGGCCTGCGATCTCATCCGCCTGGCGGGGCTGACGCCCAACGTGGACATCCCCCTCAAGATTATCGGCCCTCGTCCGGGCGAGAAACTCAAGGAAGACTTGTTTACCGGTCTGGAGAATGATTGGGTGCAGGCCGGGCCCCATATCTACACCGCGCCGGGGCGGGAGTTGAGCCTGGAGCACGTATTGGCGAAGGTGGCCCAACTGCGGGAGTTGGCCGAGCAAGATGATGCGGAGGGGATTCGGCTGCTGCTGCAGGAGTTGATTCCCGACTACAAGCCAGCGCGGGTGGCGGTTCCGGCAAAATGAATCCATGGTCGGCGCAGTCGCTGAGCAGAGGCTCCAGAGGCAGCAGTTGGACCAAGCACCACGGGCGGGGGCGAGGACCGGGTCGAGGAGGCAGCACTTGCTGACACCACAAACAGTCAGAACGCGGCTGGGCTAGGCCGGGCTGGCTCTCCTGCTGCTGGGCAGCGGGCCGGTCGGCGCGGCTACCGTTGACGAGTACGTACTCGGGCCGGGGGACACCATCGCCATCTCGGTGTTCGAGCACCCGGAGTTCAGTTTGGGCGAGACCACCATCCGCCCCGACGGACTCATTACCCACCCCTTCCTCGGTCCTCTGCAGGTGGCCGGGCAGACTCCTACGCAACTGGCGGAGACGATCACCAAGGAACTGGGCCGGGAACTGCGGGCGCCCTTAGTGCGGGTGGTGGTAGTGCGAATGGCGGCGGTGGTCGTGAGGGGCGAGGTGCAGGCTCCCGGCGAGTTTCCCGCCTACCCTCCCCTCAGCGTGGCCAAGGCTCTCACCCTGGCGCTGGGCTTCACCCCGCGCGCCAACCGGGCGGTCGCCTTCGTGATTACCGCGGAGGGGGACCAGCGACGGATTGACCTGCTCGAAGCGCTGGGGGAGCGCCAGGACGAATTTGTGCTGAAGCCGCGGGAGACCCTGCTCATCATGCCCGCCGACTATACGGTGACTATCATCGGAGAAGTGGGCAAGCCGGGCAAGTATGAACTGGCACCTCCCAACAACCAGTTGCTGGACGCCATGCTGGCCTGCGGCTGGGTGACGGCAAGCGCCGACCGCAAGCAGGCGCTGCTGGTGCGCAACGGGGATGAAATCCACCCTCTGGACATTGCGCCCCTGCTCAACTACACGCCCGGAGTGGTGGGGCCGCGCCTGCAAGGCGGGGACATGCTGGTCTTCCCCCACGCCAACAACCTGGTGACGGTCTGGGGGGCGGTGGCTAAGCCGGGCAAGTATCCGCTGACGCCGGGGACGGACCGCGTCTCTGACGCCCTGGCGCTCAGCGGCGGGCTCACGGCGGAGGCCAATCCGGAAGCGGCGACGCTGATCCGCGCCGGCGGCGAGACCGTCCCGGTGGACCTGAAAGCCGTGCTGGAGGCTCCGCAAAGCGCGGCCAACCTGCAACTGTCCGGCGGAGACACGCTATTGGTGGCCACCCAGCGCAACTTGACCATGGTGCTGGGCGCGGTGGCCAAGCCGGGTTCCTATCCGGCGCGGCCGCATGACCGTTTGCTCGATTTGCTGACCCAGGCCGGGGGGGTAACGGCCGAGGCGGATCTGGACCAGGTGCGGCTGGTACGGGCGGGCGAGACCGCGGCCACCGTCAGCATCCGCGCCCTGCTGAAGGAGGGAGACTTGGCCAGCAACCTGGAGGTGCAGGTGGGCGATACCATCGTAGTGCCGGCGGTGCAACGGGAGGTGTACGTCTTTGGGTACGTGGGGGCGCCGGGCAAGTATACCTTCCAGGAGGGCGACCGCGTGCTGGACATCATGGCGCGCTGCGGGGGCTTTGACAAGACCTCGGCGGCGCCCTGGGGAGCGGCGCTGGTGCGGCCCAAGGGCGTGGATGCTGATGTGTACCTTTTGGACTTGGAGCAACTGATGCGGGGGCGGAGCCTGGAGAAGAACTATCCGGTCGAGAATGGGGACTTCCTGTACGTACCCAAGCGGAGGGGGAAGGACTGGCGCCAGTGGGTGGCAGAAGCCCTAGGCATTGCGGGACTGATCCGCATCTTCAACTGGTAGCCAGGTATGCAGCCAACATCGCAGACTGAAGGATCGGAACAGTGATAGAACGTCGCGAACAGGAACTGGACATACGCGACTACTTGGCGATTCTGAGCCGCCGGCAGTGGCTAATCTTGCTTACCCTGCTGGTGGTGATTGTTGCTACGACCTTCTACACGCTCACACAGACGGAACTGTACCAGGCGGAGAGCCGCGTGCTGCTGCGCTCCCCCTATGTGCCCTATGCGGAGGGGGGGACGGGCGGACCGATGGAGATTGGGGTGGGGCTGCTGTCCCAGTCGTATGACATCGAGACGGAGATGGAGCGCATCAAGAACCCGGAGCTGATCAAGGAGGCGCGCAGCCGTTTGCCCGAGCCGCGGCGCAACGCGCCGATGACCCGGCTCCTGGTCCGCCAGGTGGGGAAGACTGCGATCATCGCCATCACCGTGGAGTCGCCCGTGGCCCAGTTCGCGGCCGAACTGTCCCAGGAACTGGCCGCCGCCTACATTGAGCATACCCGGAGGATGCGACAGGTAGCGACCGAGCAGGCGCTGAAGTTCGTTATCGAGCAGGCCGAGCAGGCTAAGCGCGACCTAGACCAGGCTGACCAGGAAATGCGCAGGTACAAGCAAACCTCCCGGATCGTGGACATTGACGCCGCCACCGCACGGGTGGTCGGGC
>CALFVE010000046.1 GCA_937928475.1 uncultured bacterium
GGTCTTCTCGGTGGTCGGCAAGGTCAAGGATACGGGTCTGGTCGAGGTGCCCATGGGCACCACCCTGCGCGAGGTCATCTTCGACATCTGCGGCGGCATCGCCGGCGACCGGCAGTTCAAGGCGGTGCAGACCGGCGGCCCTTCGGGAGGCTGTATCCCCGCCGCTCTCCTCGATCTGCCCATTGACTACGAGCACCTGACCGAGGCCGGCTCCATGATGGGCTCGGGCGGGATGATCGTGATGGACGAGGACACCTGCATGGTGGAGGTGGCCCGCTACTTCATGGAGTTTCTGGTGGAGGAGTCCTGCGGGAAGTGCGGACCGTGCCGCGAGGGCCTCTACCAGATGCTGCGCATCCTCACCGACATCACCCAGGGTCGCGGCCGCGAGGGCGACGCGGAACTGCTGCAGGAACTCGGTGAGGTCATTGCCGATGCCTCCCTTTGCGCTCTGGGCGGGAGCGCCCCTAACCCGGTGGCGAGCACTCTGCGCTACTTCCGCCAGGAGTACGACGCGCACATTCGCGAGAAGCGCTGCCCGGCGGGGGTCTGCCGGGAGCTAGTCACCTACACTATTGATTCCGAGAAGTGCACCGGCTGCGGGCTGTGCCTGCCCAACTGCCCGCAGGAGGCCATCGAAGGCGAGACTCGGCAGCCCCATCGCGTGCTGGCGGAACGCTGCGTGAAGTGCGGCATCTGTCGCGAGGTATGCCGGTTCGAAGCGGTAATCGTGCAATGAGGCCCGCAGTCGAGTAGGCGCATGGTAACCATTACTATCAACGGACAACCGTACCCGGCCGAGGAGGAGGCTACCGTTCTGCAGGTGGCCCAGGCGCACGACGTGGAGATTCCCACCCTCTGCTACCATCCGGCGCTGCCGCCCTACGCCTCCTGCCGCCTGTGCGTGGTGGAGGCAACCCGGCGCGGGCGCACCCGCATCGTGGCCTCCTGCGCCTATCCGGTGGCCGAGGGGCTGAGCGTGGAGACCGAGACGCCCCGTTTGCATCGTATCCGGCGTACTTTGCTGGAACTGTACCTGGCGCAGGCCCCAGGTGCGCAAAGGGTTCGGGAACTGGCGGCGCAGTACGGGGTCACCGAAAGCCGCTTTCCTACCCGTAACCCGGAGGAAAAATGCATCCTCTGCGGACTGTGCGAGCGGGTCTGCGCCGACCTGATCGGGCGCAGCGGGATTAGTTTCGCTTACCGAGGGGTCAAGCGCAAAGTCACGCCGCCCTTCGAGGAGCCGCTGGAAAACTGTCTCGGCTGCGGCGCCTGCGTCTTCGTCTGTCCTACTGGGGCAGTGGTAGAAAGGCTAGTAGGCGCCGAAGCAGTGGAAATTGAGCCCTGGGGGGCGCGAGTGCCTCTGGCGGCCTGTCGGGTGTGCGGAGAGCCGGTGGGGCCGGCTGCCGCCCTGGAGGAGATAGCCGCGAAACTGTCCCTGGACCGAGACCGTCTGCTGATCTGCGCCCGCTGCCGCCGGCAGCAGCATGGGAGCGAGTTGGCCCGCTCGTCCCGAGGCCGGGAAAGCAGGCTCGGCTAGCCGGCTTCCGTCAGCCTCGGCGTTGCTCATGATTAACCTTCGCAATCACGGAGGCGGTTTACCATGTCGAAAGAAGTAGCAGCCGCGGCGATCCGTGGGGCGCACACGCTGACCGCGCGCGCCCGCACTGCGCTCGAGCAGGCTCTGGCCCGGCATGGCGAGGACGCTGCGGTGGGTTTCCCCGAGACGGCCTTCTACTTGCCCATGGCCTGCGCCCTGCTGGGTGCCGAGGTGGAGACGCTCGGAGAGATGCGGGAGGTCCTGGAGTACACCGAGACCCTCCTGACGCCGGAGCCGGACCCCGTCGCCTGGCTCCCCTACCTCTCCGGTGCTTTGGACGCCGGTATCGCCACGCTGTTGAGCGAGGAGATGCTCAAGGCCCTGGAATACCTCGACGGGCAAGCGCCGCTACCAGGCTGGCACGGGTCCATCTCCGACACCATCCTGCGCAGCCTGGGCATCCAGTTGGTAGACGGCCGCATGCCCGGTTTCGCCGCAGTGGTCGGCGCGGCGCCCAGCCCGGAGATTGCCGAGCACATCATCCGCGAATTGCAGCGCCGCAGCATTCTCACCTTCCTGGTGGGCAATCACCAGGGCGTGACCATGCGCGACCAACTGATCGAGGCAGGGGTGCTCAAGCCGGAAATCCTGGAGGACCCCAGCACGGGCTGGGATATCTACATCGTGCCGCTGGGGCCGGATACCGAGTCCATCATCTACGCGCTCAACTGGGCCATCCGGGGCGCGCTGACCTTCGGCGGCATTCAGAAAGGCGATTGGAAAGGTTGCCTCGACTACACCCGCGCCCACGTCTTCGCCTTTGGCCTGGGCCTGGGCGACTTGGATGACATCAAATACGCCAGCGGTGCCGGGGCCATCTGCATGGGCTTCCCTGTGATCGCGGATACACCCGGCCCAGAGATTCGGCCCACCGGGGTGTGCACCTACGAGGAACTGGTGCGCGAACTCGACCACAACCGCATCGTGCAGACCTGCATTGACGTGCGCGGGGTGAAGGTCACGGTGCGGGAGGTCAACGTCCCCGTGCCGGTGGCCGCGGCCTTCGAGGGGGAGACGGTGCGCCGCGAGGACATGCACGTGGAGTTCGGCAGCAAGTACTCCACGGCGCTGGAATACCTGCGCATGGTAGACGCCGACCAGGTTGAGGACGGCAAGGTGCAGGTGATTGGCCCCGACGTTGACACGGTCCCGGAGGGGTCGGCCATGCCCTTGGCCATCCTGGTAGAAGTGGCGGGGCGCAAGATGCAGAAGGACTTCGAGCCGATCCTGGAACGCCGGCTACACACCGCAGTCAACCACGCCATGGGCATCTTCCACATGGGCCAGCGGGACATGCCCTGGATTCGCATCTCCAAGGCGGCCTTCGCGGCCGGCTGGCGGCTGAACCACTTCGGGGAAGTCATTATCGCCCACCTCAAGAACGAGTTCGGCGCGATCGTGGACCGGGCGCAGGTGCTGGTCACCACCGACGAAGAGAAGGTGCAGGAGATTCTGGCTATGGCCCGTCCCGCCTACCGGGAGCGCGACGAGCGGATGGCGGGCATGACCGACGAGAGCGTGGATGTCTTCTACTCCTGCACCCTCTGCCAGTCCTATGCACCGAATCACGTCTGCGTGATTAGTCCGGAGCGGTTGGGGCTGTGCGGCGCTTATAACTGGCTGGACGGACGGGCGGCCTATGAGATGAACCCGCACGGCCCGAACCAGCCCGTGGAGAAGGGACGGTGCCTGGACCCGATCAAGGGCGAATGGGAGCGCATCAACCAGTTCGTGTTCGATAACTCGCATCGGACTGTGGAGCGGGTCTGCCTGTACTCGCTGATGGACGCGCCCATGACCTCCTGCGGCTGCTTTGAGTGCATTCTGGCGCTAGTGCCGGAGGCCAATGGCTTCATGATCGTCAACCGCGAATACGCGGGCATGACCCCGCTGGGCATCAAGTTCAGCACTCTGGCGGGCAGCGTAGGCGGCGGGCATCAGACGCCGGGCTTCCTCGGAGTAGGCCGGCGGTATGTAATCAGCCGCAAGTTTATCTCGGCGGACGGCGGCCTGCCTCGCCTGGTCTGGATGACCAAGGAACTCAAGCAGGACCTGGCCGAAGGGCTCAAGCAACGCTCCGAAGAACTAGGCATGCCGGACCTGGTGGATCGCATTCCCACCGAGGAAGAGGCCGTCACCGTTGACGAATTGCTCGCCTTCCTGGAGAAGGTAGAGCACCCGGCGCTGGCGCTGCAATCGCTTCTCTAGCCTCGCGGACAAGGAGGCACAAAGTGGCCCTCACTGCAATCGAGGTTTACAAACATCTCCCCAAGAGCAACTGCGGCAAGTGTGGCGTCCCCACCTGCCTGGCCTTCGCCATGAAGCTGGTGCAAAAGCAGGCCTCCCTGGATCAATGCCCGGAGGTGACCGAGGAGACCAAGCAGGCGCTGGAAGGCTCCGCGGCGCCGCCCATGGCGACTGTGACCATCGGCGCAGGGGACAGGGCAGTGCAAATCGGCGGCGAAACCGTCCTGTTTCGGCACGAGGAGACCTTTCATCACCCCTGCGCGCTGGCCGTCCGGCTCAGCAGTTCGTTGCCGCCGGCGCAGCTGGCGGCGGGGATCGAGCGCGTGGAGGGCTGCCGTTATGACCGGGTGGGGATGCTGCTCGGCGTAGACCTGCTGGCTCTGGAAGATGCCGGGGACGGCAGCCTGGCTGAGGCCGCGCAGATGGCGGCGGAACGAAGCAGCCTCCCGCTGGTGCTAATGAGCACCGACCCCCAGGCCATGGGTGCGGCTCTGGAACACTGCGGCGCGGGGCGGCCTCTGCTCTACGGGGCCACGGCCGCCAACCTCGACGCCATGGTCGCTCTAGCCAAGCAGTGGGATTGTCCGCTTGCTTTGTGCGCCACCGACCTTCACGAGTTGGTGGCGCTCAGCGAGCGGGCCGGCCAGGCAGGCTACGGCAAGTTGCTCCTGGACAGCGGGGCGAAAAGCCTGTCTCAGTTGCTCAACGACCAGACCATCATCCGACGGGCGGCGCTGAATAAGAAGTTCAAGCCGTTCGGCTTCCCCACGGTAGCCGTCTGCGCCGCCGAGGACCCCGCCGCCCAAATGCTGGAAGCCATAACGGCGGTGGCCAAGTACGCCGGCGTGGTCATCGTGGATCCCCTGCCCGATGAATACCTGCTGCCCATCGTTACCGCCCGCCTCAATGTCTACTCGGATCCGCAGAAGCCGATCCAGGTGGAAGCCGGGATGCACGAGGTGGGCGAGCCTACCCCCGAATCTCCGGTCCTGGTGACTACCAACTTCTCCTTGACCTACTACCTGGTCGAGGGAGACGTCATGGCCAGTAAGGTCCCGGCTCATGTCCTGGCCGTGGACACGGAGGGCACCTCCGTGCTCACCGCCTGGGCAGCGGGGAACTTCTCGGCGGAAAGCATTGCCGAGGCCATGAACAAGTTCGCGCTGGCGGAGAAGGTAGCCCATCGCGCCCTGGTCCTGCCCGGAGGGGTGGCGGTGCTCAAAGGCAAACTGGAGGAACTCTCGGGCTGGGAAGTCGTGGTCGGGCCCCGCGAGTCTTCCGGGATACCGCTGTTCTTCCGCCAGCGGGGCTGGGTGCCCAGGTGAGCAGAGTCCGGGTTCGCTTTGAACCGGAGGGCGAGACAACCGAGGGGGAAGCGGGCGCGCTCCTGCTAGACCTGGCGGCCAAAGCGGGCTTGCCCGTGCGGAGCGACTGCGGGGGTAGGGGCATCTGCCGCTCCTGCCACGTCGAGGTCCGCTCCGGCCGGATTCGGCGCCTCGATCAAGACGGTGCGGAGGAGACGGTTGCTGCCGCTTGCGAGGTGCTGGCCTGCCAGACGGCCGCCCTCACCGACCTGGTCGTCTACGTGCCCCCCGAGGTGCGCTTATGCCCGACCGGGGAGGAGGTCGCCGGCTACCTGGGGCCGGGCGCCGCCGCTCTGCTGCGGCCGCCGGCCCGGGGTTTTCCCTTAGGGCAACGCCTGGCGCTGAGGCTGCCCCCGCCTTCCTTCGACGACCCGACCCCGGACTGGGAGCGGCTAGCGCGGGCCCTGCGCGAGTATCTTGGGGAGGACCGGCCCCTGGTCTGCGATCTGGGGCTACTGCGGCGGCTCCCCGACGGGCTGCGGGTACACGACTTCGCCCTCTCGGCGACCGTGGTGGACGAAGGCGACCGGCACCGCGTGATTGACGTGGGTCGTGTCGGGGGCCGTGCGGCGCTCGGTCTAGCCGTGGACATCGGCACCACCACCGTACGCGTAGAATTGGTGAACCTGGGCACCGGGCAAGTGCTAGGCGGCGCTGCCGAGTTCAATGCCCAGACTCGCTACGGCGAGGATGTGATTTCGCGCATCATCTGGTCGCAGGAACACGCGGGGGGAGCGGAGGACCTACGGCGGGCGGTGGTCGGCACCATCAACAATCTGGTAGAGAGGCTGCTACGGCAAGCGGAGGCTCGCCGCCAGCAGGTCGTGGCGGTCAGCGTGGCGGGCAATGCCACCATGATCTGCCTGCTGCTGCGCCTGCCCGCCGATACCATCCGGCGCGCGCCCCATGTGCCCCCAGTGGGCCAGCCGCCTTATCTGTCCGCCGCCTCCCTCGGGCTGCTGGCGCATCCGGAGGCCGCCGTTTTCTGCCTCCCCGCCATCAACGGCTATGTGGGCGGCGACATCACCGGAGGAATTCTGGCCAGCGATCTCGCCCAGCGAGACGAACTCAGCCTGTTCATTGACGTGGGTACCAACGGGGAGGTCGTCCTGGGTAACCGTGAGTGGATGATCTGCTGCTCCTGCTCGGCGGGGCCAGCCTTCGAAGGGATGGGCATCGAGGCGGGCCTCCCCGCTCGGCCCGGTGCTATCGAGTCGCTCGTCTATGACCGTTCGAGCGATACGGTGCAGGTGCGCACGGTGGCCGGAGAGCCGCCTGTGGGCCTGTGCGGCAATGGGCTGGTGACCGCGCTGGCTAGCCTCCTGGAAGCCCAGGTGATTGATCGGGTAGGGCAACTGATGAGCGACTACCCCTCCCCCCGCATGCGCCAGGTGGAGGGGGAATGGCAGTTTGTGCTCCTGTGGGCCGAGGAGACGGGCCTAGGCCGCGACCTGGTGCTCCGGCAGAGCGAGATAGACAATCTCATTCGGGCCAAAGCCGCGGTCTACGCGGCGGTCAGCACCCTGCTGGAGGTGCTGGGGCTCACCGGAGAGCAGATTGAGCGGCTGTACCTAGCGGGGGCCTTCGGCAGTCACCTGGACGTGGCTGCCGCCATGAAGATCGGTCTGCTGCCGGACCTGCGGCCCGAGCGGGTGACCGTGGCCGGCAACACGGCGCTTATGGGAGCCTATCTGGCCCTGCTCTCCTCCACTGCTCGGCGGCAACTGAGGGAGATCGCACAGGCCACCACCTACCTTGATCTCAGTTCGGTACCTCGCTTTATGGAGGAATTTGTGGCGGCGCTGATGCTGCCGCACACCGAGTTGGAACGCTTCCCCTCGGTGGTCGCGCGCGGCTCGTCAGGCGTTGTCTCGTAAACTATCCGGCACCAGCGGCAGGTGAGATCCAATGGAGCTAGCCATACCAGTTGAACAATGGTCGGGCGCAGTGGGCACGGTGACTTTGGGGGCCACCGCCGAGCAGGGCGGCACCCGCAGGCGCACCTTGACCCTTGGCGGGGAAAGCACGCTTCCCTTTCTCCGCCTCGAGGGAGCCATTCCCAACCCTCCGGCCCTGGCCATGGAAGTGCTGGACGCTTCCCCGGAGAAGTGGCCGGAGCCGCTCCGCGCACCCTTTGGCAACGTGCTGGACGACCCGGCGGCCTGGGCAGTCAAGTGCGTGGAGGAATTCGGCGCCGACGCCATTGTCCTGCGCCTGGTCAGCGCCGACCCCCAAGGGCAGGATGCCTCCCCCGAGCAGTGCGCGGAGACGGTACGCCGGGTCCTACAGGCGGTCAGCGTTCCCCTGATCATTTGGGGCTGCGGGGACAATGACAAGGACAACCTGGTCATGCCCGCTTGCAGCCAGGCAGCCGCGGGCGAGCGCTGCCTGCTGGGAACCGCGGTACAGGAAAACTACAAGACCATCACGGCCTGCGCCTTGGCCGACGGGCACCTGGTCATCAGCGAGGCGCCGCTGGACATCAGCATCCAGAAGCAGGTCAACATCCTGCTCACCGAGCAGGGTCTGCCGCTGGACCGGATCGTGATGTACCAGGTCACCGGGGCCCTGGGTTATGGGGTGGAGTACGCTTACTCTATCCTGGAGCGGACGCGGCTGGCGGCGCTCACTGGCGACAAGATGCTCAGTATGCCCATGCTTTCGGTAGTCGGCTCGGAGGCCTGGAAGGCCAAGGAGTCCTGGCTGGACGAACCCAAGTGGGGTGCTCTGGAACGCCGGGGTATCCTCTGGGAAGCAGCCACCGCTGCGCTGTTCTTGCACGCCGGCTCCCACCTGCTGGTCATGTGGCATCCCGAGGCGCTCCGCCTGGTGCGCGCCATGCTGACGGCGCTCCAGCCTGCCTAGGCCCGGTGCCGGCCCCGTCGCCG
This sequence comes from uncultured bacterium, assembly GCA_937928475.1. Classification (GTDB taxonomy): domain Bacteria; phylum Armatimonadota; class Zipacnadia; order Zipacnadales; family Zipacnadaceae; genus Zipacnadum. The sequence continues at coordinate 8,100 of CALFVE010000046.1, forward strand.
ACCTTGCCGCTGCCCGCTGCGATATCCCACATGCTGGGGAGGAATGGACATGCTCGCCATCGGTGAGAGAATCAACGGAATGTTCCGCGAGATCGGCCGGGCCATTCGCCGACAGGATCCCGAGGTGATCCAGCGGGTCGCCCTGCGCCAGGTCGAGGCCGGCGCTGACGTGCTGGACGTCAACGTCGGACCCACCGCCGAGGACCCAGTGGCGGCCATGGTGTGGCTGGTCAACACTATCCGCGAGGTCACCGCCGCGCCGCTGTCCATTGACAGTACCAAGCCGGAGGTGCTCCGCGCTGGCCTGCAGGCGGCCGGGGACCGGGTGATGATCAACTCGACTACGGCGGTGCCCGAACGGATGGCCGCTCTGTTCCCCTTGGCCGCGCAGTACAACTGCCCCATCGTGGGCCTGACCATTGACGCTAGCGGCGTGCCTCGCGACGCGGCGGGACGGATGGAGGTGGCCTTGCAACTGGTCGCCGCCTGCCTGGAGTATGGCGTGCCCACCGACCGGCTGTACATTGACCCAGTCATCCTGCCGGTCAATGCTGCCCAGCACTTGCCCACCGAGGTCTTCAAGGCCATCGGCATGTGCCGCACGCTCTGCGACCCGCCGCCCAAGACTATCTTGGGGCTGTCTAATGTCTCCCAGGGCACCACCCAGCGCAGTCTGCTCAACCGCACCTGCCTGGTCATGGCCCTAGCCCACGGGCTGGACGCGGCCATTGTGGACGTGACCGACGAGGCGCTCATGGAGGCGATGATCGCCGCCGAGGTGCTGCTCAATCGCCAGGTTTACTGCGACGACTTTGTGCGCGCCTACCGGGCGGCGCACGCGGTGCAGGGATGACGCCGCCCGCAGGAAACAGACGCCAGCCCATGGATGCAACCCCGCCAGAACAAGGCGCGTCGCTATCAGTAGAGATTCTCCACACCGGGGGGCGCTATCCCGAACTGGTAGAGGAACACCTGCGGGCCCAGCGGGCGCAGGTTACTGCCCACCCCCTGTCCGGGGAGCCGAGGGAAGCGCTCGATCGGCCTGAGGAAGCCCTGCCCGCGGGGCTGGGCCAAGCCGACGTGCTCATCGCCATTGCCCTGCCCTCGGGAGTGCTGACGGCGCTGCCGGGGGTCGTGGCTCGGGGCGGTGGCAAGGCGCTGCTCGCGCCTATCGAGGATCCGGAGTGGGTCGGTCCCGGCCTGGCTCGTCAACTTCAGCGACTGTGTCAGGAAGCGGGGTTGGAGTTTGCCGCCCCCATGCCCTTCTGCGCCCTCACTCCGAGCGGCGAGACAATCAGCCGCTTCTGTGAGCAGTACCAGGTGGGCCAGCCCCGCTTACAACTGGAGCTCGCGGAGGGTGTGGTGAGCGTTGCCCGCTGTCTGCGGGGCGCGCCCTGCGGGCTCACGCACTGGGTGACACGGCAACTGGTTGGCGTGCCGGCAGCGCAGGCGGTGGAACGCGCTCAGGTCTTACATCACGCCCGCCCCTGTCTGGCCAGCATGGCCCTGGTGCCGGGCCTGGGTGACACGGTCATGCACCTGTCCGTGGACCTGGTTAGGCGAGCCGTGGCCAACGCTTTGCGCCGCGCCCAGGGAGGCTCGGTCATCAGTCAGCGCCCCTGAGCGCAGTGCTACCGTCAGAACGGACTCAGTCACGTCCCACGGAGGGCCCAGCTGAGGGCCAGGCGTAGCCTGGCCTGAAACCGGACCGTGCGGGGGACGAGCCCGAAAAGGTGGAGCAAGCAGGATCTATGAAAGTAGTCGTTGCGGGCAAAGGTGGCGTAGGGAAGACCACCCTCTGCGCGGGCCTGGGCCTGTATCTGGCCGAGCAAGGGCGGCAGCCATACCTAGTGGACGCCGACCCCAATGCTTGCCTGGGCTATGCCCTGGGTTGGCCGCCGGAAGCCCTCGCCGATCTCCGCCCGCTGTCCGAACTGCGCGAGGTGCTGTCGGAGCGCGCACGGGGGGCGGAGGCTGCCGGCGGGCTCTTTTCGCTCTCGCCGCCGGTGACCGACCTGATCGCCGACTACACTCTGACCCGCGACGGCGTGCGCTTGCTGATGATGGGGACGGTCACGGAAGGTGGCAAGGGCTGCCTGTGCCCGGAGAACGCCACACTCAAGGCGATCTTGCGCGAACTCGTAGAACTGGAAAACGACCTGGTGGTGGACATGTGCGCCGGCTTGGAGCATCTCGGCCGCGGGACCGCCGCCGCTCTGCACGGTTTAGTCATCGTCACCGACCCCTCAGCCACCGCCCTCCGCAGCGTCGGGCGCATCCAGCGCCTGGCCGAGGACCTCAAACTGGAGCCGATGGTGGTCGTGGCCAATCGCATTACGGCGCCGGCGGAGGTGGAGCAGATCGCCCAGGCGGTGGCCCCGCTGCCGGTGGTGGGCACACTATCCTCGCATCCGGGCTTGCAGGCGGAGGGCGTCTTCTCCGGTCCGGCAGGAGCGGCCCTCCGCGAGGAGATCGCCCGGCTGGCCCCGGCGATTGAGGCGGCCGTGGGTTGACTGCTTGGCGGCGCGGATGGCAGTCCACAAACAACGAGAGCGAGGTTTTATGCCGACTACCATTGCCATCACCGGCAAGGGGGGTACGGGGAAGACGGTGGTCTCCGCCCTAACCGTGCTTACCTTAGTCGAGCACAACTGGTGCCCGCTGCTGGCTGTGGACGCCGATCCCAACCTCAACCTGGACGCCGCTCTGGGATTGAAAGTCGAGGCGACAGTCGGCGGGGTACGCGAGGAGGCAGGGAGCCGCCGGCGTGCCGAACCGGGCGGCATGTCCACCGCCGAGTTCCTGGAGTACCGCATCCATCAGGCGCTGCTGGAGGCTGAAGGCTTCGATCTGCTGGCCATGGGCCGCCCCGAAGGGCCGGGCTGTTACTGCTACGCCAACGAGATCCTACGGGGCGCTCTCGACCGGCTGACCGCCGCCTATCGGGCCATCGTCGTAGACTGCGAGGCCGGCCTGGAGCACTTCAGCCGCCGCACCGCCGGCGATCTCGACCTGCTGCTCATCCTCAGCGACCCCACTACCCGCGGCCTGGAGACGGCCCGCCGCGTACTCGACTTGCTCACTGAGGTACGTACGAAGGTGGGGGAAAGCAAAGTGGTGCTCAACCGCGTGCGCGGCGAGCCGCCGGCCTCCTTGCGGGAGCGCGCCGATCGCCTAGGCTTCCCGATCGCGGCCTGGCTCCCGGAGGACGAACAGGTGCGCGCCCTGGATGCCGCCGGGCGTCCCCTGACCGAACTGGGTCCAGACAGTCCCCTGCGCGTAGCCGTCACCAATCTGTACATGGACTGTGGTTTGATCGGCTAGGTTGGCGGCGGGTTTCGGGCCTGAGCAGCAGGAGGTTGCAGCGATGAAGCCATCCATCTTCGTGGCGGGCACCGGCCAGCATAGCGGCAAGACCCTGGTGTCGCTGGGCTTGGTGGCGGTCTTGCGGGAGCGCGGCCTGGCCGTCTCCTACATGAAGCCCGTGGGCCAGCGGACCGTGCACTTCGAGGGCGCCGTGGTGGACGAGGACGTGGCGCTGATCAACCAGGTCTTCTGCTCCCCCGTCGCGCCGGAACATGCAAATCCGGTCACCATCCCCCCCGGCTACACCCGGCGCTTCCTCGCCGAAGGCCGCACCTCCGACGACCTGTTAACCAAGATCTCGGCCTCCTTTGAGGCCGTTTGCCAGGACGCGGAATTGGTGGTGGTGGAGGGCACCGGACACGCGGGAGTGGGGGCGGTGATTGGACTGAGTAACGCCCGGGTGGCCCGGCTCTTGGGCAGTGCTGTGATCATCGTCACCGGCGGGGGGATCGGCCGCCCCATTGACGAGTTCGAGGCCAACCGGGCGCTCTTCGAAGAACAGGGCGCCCCGGTCCTGGGCATGATCAGCAACAAGGTCCTCGCCAAGCGCCTCGAGGAGATGAGCCAGGCCCAGATCGCCTGGCTGAGCCGCCGCGGTTACCAGTTGTGGGGCGCCCTACCCTACGAGGCCCGGCTGACCGAGATCACCGTCGGCCAGATCGCGGAGGAAACCGGCGCCGAGATCATCAGCGGGGAGGAAAACCTGGAGCGGAAGATCCGCGACTTCATCATCGGCGCCGCCCCCTGCCACCGGCTGCTGCAGTTCTTCGCCCCGGGGGTGATGATGATCACGCCGGGCGACCGCGATGACCTGGTGCTCGCCGCCATCTCCTGGGAGCAGGCGGCGGCGGCGGACGGGGAGACAGGGATCGCCGTCTGCCTCACCTCCGAGGTCGAGCCGGACCGGAACGTGCGGCGGCTGGCGCGCAGCAGCCAGATGCCGGTCATCGCCGTCCCCGGCGGCACTTACGATGTAGCGGCGCGCCTGTCCAACCTCGTCGCCAAGATCACCGCCCGCGACACTGACAAGATCAGCACCGCGCAGCGCTTGGTCGCCTCCTACGTTAACGTCAACGGGCTTCTGGGGCGATTGCAGAAATGCTGAGGGTCGCGGTGGCTGCTCGGCTACCTGCCCCAGGCGGACGACCATGTGAGGAACAAGCCTGTGCCCCTCTGCCCTCTACTCACCGACCTGGCGGACGAACTCCTAGCCCTGTGGGCCTCTCCGGAGCAGGAGCGGCGCCGCCGCCTCTGGACCGATCACTGGGCCGGGCGTACGCGGGAGCTGCCCGTGGCCTGCGCCATGTTCCAGGGCTCGCAGGACTTGGTCTGGCAGCAGATTCTCCCGGAGGAGGCCTTCCGCTACAAGCAGGGCCTCGCCAGGACCATCGAAATCCACCTGCGGCACCGCCTGTGGCGGGCGCACCATATCAGCGATGACATCCCCCAGGACCCGCTGCTGACCCTCTCTGCCCTGCCCCAGATGGCCCCTGACGAACTCTGGGGCGTCCCGCTGGAATACCGCGACCCGGGCCTAGCCGGGGGGGCGTACAAGCCGGTGCCGCCGCTCGAGAATCCCGAGGACCTGCGCCGCCTGCGTTTCCCGGAGTTCCGCGCCGATTTCGCCCACGTAGAGCGGCAGACCGAGGCCGTCTGCGAACTGGTCGGCGACCGGCTGCCCCTCGCCTTTCACTGTGATGCCCTGCACAACGGCCCCTTCGAGTGGGCCGTGCGGCTGCGGGGAATGGATAACCTGCTCCTCGACTGCCACGACCGCCCCCAGTGGCTGCACGAACTAATGCACTTTATCACCGAGGGCATGGTCCGGTATCATCGGGCGCGGGAGGCGGCCGGCTTCGTCTGCGACCGCAGTTCGCGCCATCTGCATACCCCTTGGGATGAGTGGCCGGACGGAGACCAGCCGCGTCTTGACCACTGCTGGGGCTATCTGCACGCGCAGTCCGCCGCCTCGTACGGGCCGGCTACCTATGCGGAGTTCGTCCAGCCTTACAACCTCCGCATCGCCGAACTCTTCGGCAAGGTCTACTACCATGGTTGCGAGGACCTCACGCGCAAGGCGGAGATTATCCGGGACCTGCCCAACCTGCGGGAGTTCCATGTCTCGCCCTGGTCGCAGGTGTCGCCGATTGCGGCCACTCTGCCGGAGCACGTGGTGATGGAGGTCCACTCCCATCCCACCAAGGTCTTGTTCCTCTGGGGCGAGCAGGAGATGCGCGAGGAATTACGGCGCCTAGTGCGCGAAGCCGGCGACCACCTGTTTAACCTCAAACTGTGCGACATCCAGACCCTCAACCATGACGGCGGGCAGGCCCTGATGACCTGGGCGCGGGTGGCCAAGGAAGTGGCGGCCGAAGCCCGCGCCTAGTCCCGAGGCGCACCGTGGGCTTTGATCCGGCCCGCGCCGTCTGCCCGAATTCCTCCTCTACTTCGGCCCTGGCACAGGTTATCCCCGAGTGTTATACTGTCTTGTGTGCCTAGTGGCGCACTGAGACGAACGGGGGGCACAGGAACTAAGACCGAGGAGGCAGGGCCTGCTTCAGTGCTGCCGCGCCCTGAAGGAAGCTTCGAATATATGCGTACTGGGACGACCACTGTTGAAATCCGCGAAAGTGAGATTTACCAAGCCCTGGAGCGCGCCGAGCAGTGCGACCCGGCTTGCCTGCGGGACGTTTTCGCCAAGGCCCGCGCCGCTCGGGGTCTCCACCCCAGCGAGGTGGCGACGCTCACCACTGTTCAGGAGCCTGACCTCTTAGAGGAGTTGTTCGCGACCGCCCGCGAGGTCAAGCACACCATTTACGGTAAACGGCTGGTCCTGTTTGCGCCGCTGTACATCTCGAACCTGTGCGCCAACGAGTGCCTGTACTGCGCCTTTCGGGCCAGCAATCGCGAGGTCAAGCGCCGGGCCCTGACCCAGGAGGAGATCGCACGCGAGGTCAAGACGCTGATCGAACAGGGGCACAAGCGTATCCTGCTGGTGGCCGGCGAGTCCTATCCCCGGCAGGGCTTCCAGTATGTGCTGGACTCCCTTGCCACCGTCTACAGCGTCAAGAGCGGCCCGGGTGAGGTGCGCCGCGTCAATGTGAACATCGCCCCGCTCACGCTGGACGAGTTCCGCCTGCTCAAGCAGGCCCGCATCGGCACCTACCAGTTGTTCCAGGAGACCTACCACCGAGAGACCTATGCCCGCGTTCATCGCGGGGGCAAGAAGATGGATTACGACTGGCGCCTCTCAGCGATGGATCGGGCGATGGAGGCAGGCATTGACGACGTGGGCATCGGCATTCTGTTTGGCCTGGCTGACTGGCGCTTCGAGATTCTGGCCCTGCTTCAGCACATCGCTCACCTCGAGGCGCGCTTCGGGGTCGGCCCGCACACCATCAGTGTCCCCCGCCTGGAGCCGGCGGTCGGCTCGGCGCTGTCCCAGCACCCGCCGCATCCAGTCTCCGACCTCGACTTCCGCAAGATTGTGGCGATCCTGCGCCTGGCCGTGCCCTACACCGGCATTATCATGTCCACGCGCGAGACTGCACAGTTGCGGCGGGAGACCTTCGCCTTGGGCGTCTCTCAGATCTCTGCCGGGAGCCGTACCAACCCCGGCGGCTATGCTGAAGGGGAATATGACCCCGAGGCCGAGCAGTTCTCGCTCGGTGACCACCGAGCCTTGGATGAGGTCATCCGCGACGTAGCGCAGATGGGCTATATCCCCTCCTTCTGCACTGCCTGCTACCGTCTGGGCCGCACCGGCGGGGACTTCATGGACCTGGCCAAACCAGGCGAGATCAAACATCACTGCGACCCCAACGCGCTCTCTACCTTCCAGGAGTACCTGCTGGACTACGCCTCCCCCGCCACCCGGGAGGTTGGAGAGAGGCTGATTGCGCAGACCTTGGCGGGTATGGACAGCCGCACACGGAAGATCTCCGAGCGGCTGCTCGCCCAGGTAAAAGAGGGCAAGCGGGACGTGTATTGTTAGTGGCGGGAGAGGGGAGGGAACCGGCAGAGTTCCGGGCAGGTAGGCAAAGGCCCCTCCGCGACCTCTCGCGGCGCAGGCCTCTCGCCTAAGAGGCGTTTCTGAGGCTGCACTCGAGGTGGTGTGGGGGCTCGAGGTGATGTGGGGGCGGAGGTTGCGGCTTCTGAGCGACAATCTCCGCCTGCGAGGATCGCCAACAAAACGCCCACCGCTTGGGCTGCGGTAACCACCGGGATTCGCCTGTGGCCCCGGCGGATATTCCGCCGCAGCAGCGGACCATCCGCTCCTACGGCAGTCGGCAAGGACTCATGAACCGCGCTCCTACACAAGCATAGCGCCGGGGCGACTGCGAGCATCAAGTTAGCCCCGCATAGGAGAAAGAGAAGCAGTGCCTCAGAAGACCCCCAAAGGCTTTCGCCTCCATATCGGCCTCTTTGGCCGGCGCAACGTGGGCAAGTCCTCCTTGCTCAACGCCATGACCCGCCAGCAGGTCTCTATCGTCTCTGAGTTCGCGGGCACCACCACCGACCCGGTAGAAAAGCCGATGGAACTCCTGCCCTTAGGGCCGGTCTTGTTCATTGACACGGCCGGCCTTGATGACGTGGGCGCCCTGGGGGAGTTGCGCGTCGCCAGGACCCGCCAAGTTTTCAACCGCACCGACCTGGGCGTAATCATCACGGAGCCGACCGGGTGGGGTGAGTTCGAGGAGCAGATGCTGGCCGAACTGCGCGGCCGCGAGATACCCGCAATCGTAGTCTTCAATAAGACCGATCTGGCTGCGCCCCCCGCAGAGATTGTAGAGCGCTTGGCCGCGCAGAAGATTCCCGTGGTGCGCACGGTCGCCTCCCAGGGCCGGGGCGTCCTGGACCTCCGCCAGGCTCTCCTGGACGCGGCGCCGGAGGACTACCTCGCTAACCCCACCATTCTTGCTGACCTGGTCGGGCCCGGCGAGATGGCCGTCTTGGTAGTGCCCCTCGACAAGGAAGCGCCCAAGGGTCGCCTGATCCTGCCCCAGGTCAACGCCATCCGCGACCTCCTCGACCACGGTTCCTACTGCGTGGTGGTGACCGAGCGCGAACTCCCCGCCGCCCTCGCGCGGCTCAACCGCCCCCCGCGGCTGGTGGTCACGGACTCCCAGGCCTTCCGGGAGGTGGCTAGTCTCACCCCGCCGGAGATTCCGCTGACCTCCTTCTCCATCATCTTCGCGCGCTTTCGGGGAGACCTG
>CALFVE010000047.1 GCA_937928475.1 uncultured bacterium
GCATCATCACCATCTGCCGGAGGCTGTTCACGTCAATTCCGTGGCGCTCCGAGTATTCCGCCAGGGCGCGCTCCACATCCTCCTCGCTGACCTCGATCCCTTGCTCTTCCGCGATGGCGTCTATGATGTAGTACAGACGCAGCCCGGTGACCGTCTCCCCCACCAGCGACTCCGCGATCCCCGACTCCCGGTCGCTGACCAGTTCTCGGACGCGGTCCACGCTCACGCCGCTGGCCACCATCTCTCTCGCGTACCGCTCCAGTTGCGACCCCGCGAGGTTCCTGACCATGTCGGGAGGCAGGTCCAGTTCCGTGCGGGCGTTGACCACAGCCAGCGCCAGGTCGCGTACCGCCCGCTCCGCCGCGCGCTCGAAGTCCTCCTGCAACCGCCCACGGACCCATTCGCGCAGGTCTTCCACGCTCTCCAGGCTCTCCTCCACCTGGCGCGCAAACTCCGCGTCCAATTCCGGCGGAACCTCTTCCTCAATCTCCTTCACCAGGATTTCGACCCGGACCTCCTTCCCTGCCAACTCCGCGTTGGCTTGGTCCTCGCCCAGGCGCAGGATGGTTTCTGCTGTGTTGCCCTTATGCACTCCGATGACAGCCTTGCTGACCGGGTCCTGACTGTCCGTCTGTGCCTTCAGGTCCGCCTCATACTCATCCAAGACATCCTCCGAGTCGGGCCGGTAGACGGTGATGTGAGCCGAAACCAGGTCGCCCTCCTGTACGGTCTCCCGCTCTACCGGCACGCGCCTGGCGTGCGCCTTGAGCAAGTCCTGAAGGCGTGCCTCGATATCGTCTTCGGTTACTTCGGTAGAGGGCCGCAGCAACTTGAGCGATAGGTAATCCGGGAGTACGGGTCGAGGGTAAACGGTCCAGGTCACAGACAAGTCAAGCGGCTGCCCCCGCTGGAAACCGTCCCAGTTATCCAGGTCGGGCATCTCCGGCTCGCCATACGGGCGCACCTTGAGTGCCTCGAGAGCCGGTATCCAGGACTGCTGCAGGAATTCCTCCCAGGCCAGCCGGCGCAGCGTGTCGGCGTCGAAGCGGCGCTCCAGGAGGGCCCGGGGCGCCTTGCCCGGCCGGAAGCCGGGAATCCGCGCCTCCTGGCTCAGCTGCGAGAAGACGCGATCGTAGGCCTTCTCCACTTCCGCCTCGTCGGCCTTAACTCGAATCTTCAGTTGGCTGCCTGGCAGCGGCTCCGTGGTGATGTTCAGTGCCATGTATCTATCTCCGGTCCAATTGTACCCCGGGGAACTCGAACAATGAGAATTGACGGTGGCTAAACGGGCAGCGGACAGGCCGTGCGCCGGTTCCAGCGAAGAGGGGCAACGCACCTCTGCCCTCTTCCCCTCTGCGCCGCCCGAATTATCATTCATCAATCATGATTCGTCAGTTCCGCCATGGCCTCCATACACAAACTGCGCCGTCCCACCGGGGGCGGACGACGCGGTAACAAGCCTTGATTCCGAGCGCGACGGCGATCTGTAACCCCGACCGCTCGCCCGCCTACGCCGAGGGCGAGAAGCCTGGTGGGCGCGGGGAGATTCGAACTCCCACGGGGATTAGCCCACATGGTCCTAAGCCATGCATGTCTGCCAGTTCCATCACGCGCCCGCAAGCCAGCGCCGGCGAGTGTCGGCAAATGGTGGGCCGTGCAGGGATCGAACCTGCGACCTGAGGATTAAGAGTCCCCTGCTCGACCAACTGAGCTAACGACCCACCCTGGCGACGCCGGCTGAACACCGGCAGCACCTCGGCTGAACGACGGCCCAACAGCAGGGGAACCACCACGCCCAAGCTCTCTGTCGCTCAGCCGCTCTTCAGCCGCCGTTCAGGCGTCGTTCAACTGGTGCCCAGCCGCGGTTCCGCCTGCCCTTCGCCTGGCGCGCCTGGAGGGACTCGAACCCCCGACACTCGGATCCGAAGTCCGATGCTCTAATCCACTGAGCTACAGGCGCGCACCGAAGTCGGAAGTCGAAGGTGGAAGATCGCAAGTCGGCAATCGCCGATCATGGGAGTCGTACTGGCTTGCCCTTCCCCGGGGGCTCACCCGCCGTTTCCCCACTTTCGACTTCCGACTTTCGACTCCCGACTGCCGCTTTCTTGGGGTGGACGATGGGATTTGAACCCACAACCACCGGAGCCACAGTCCGGTGCTCTGCCGTTGAGCTACGTCCACCGTGCCATTAGAGGCGAGACACAAGAGGCGGGAGGCGGGAGGCGAGCCGCCTACCTCCCGCCCCGCTCCGCCGCTGCCAACTGCGCCACATGCGGCTGAGGTCCTACTCCCCCCGCCGTTGTGCTGCCGTTGCGCAGCCGTTCTGCTGCCTTCCTTGGCGCGCCCGGCCCGATTCGAACGGGCGACCGGCGGCTTAGAAGGCCGCTGCTCTATCCTCTGAGCTACGGGCGCGTCCGGGACCGGAGCAGCGTACGAAAGCCCCACAGAACCCTCACCCAAGCCCAGTACGCTTTCCGCTTCCTCTATCCTGCCGTTCTGCCGCCGTTTTGTTGTCGCCTTGCCGCCGTTGTGCTGCCGTATCTGGAGCGGGAGACGAGGCTCGAACTCGCGACATTCAGCTTGGAAGGCTGACGCTCTACCAGCTGAGCTACTCCCGCTCCCGGCCTGCGAAACCCAAACGCAACCACACTCGCCGCCTCCGATGGTCGGGGCGGCCGGATTCGAACCGGCGACCTTCGGCTCCCAAAGCCGACGCGCTGACCGGGCTGCGCTACGCCCCGGTGTCTCTGACTACAGATATTCTACCGCTCGGGCCAGAGCCCGTCAAGCGCGGCGACCTGCCCTCGGCCTGTAACTTGCGGCCCACCAGGCAGCCGCAGTAGTCTTGACGATATAAGCCCAGGTCTCGGCTCAGTTTCACGCTGCGCTGGAACCCGCCGCGCTTGCGGTAGTCAAGCGCGGGAGCCTTCACCGGGGGGTTATCAGCGCAGGCCGCATGGAGAATCCGGCGCAGCAAGTCTACATCCTTATGCGGGCTAAGCCGCAGGGTCGTGTCGCAGTAGTCAAATCCCCGCCGCGCCGCCTCCTGGGCCGTCCGCGTTATCCGCAAAGCGCAGCACAGTTTGCAGCGTTCTCCCCCCTCCGGTTGGCTTCTCCAGCCGGGCGCCTGGCTCACCCACTTCACCCAATCGCGGTGATCGGGCGCTACCTCAACCATCTCCACATGGAAATGCTCCGCGACCTGCCGCGCCGCCTCCTGCCGCCGTCGGTACTCGCTTGGGGGCTGGAGGTTGGGATTATACCAGAGCATGGTTACCTCGTACTCCAGGAGCAAGCGCTCCACCACCACCGTGGCGCAGGGGCCGCAGCAGGTATGCAGCAGCAGGCGAGGCGGGAGCGCACGGTCAGTCGCCGGGGCCATCTGATCGTTGCACCCTCAGGCGATGCGTTTCTCCGTGTCAGGGTCGAAGAAATGGAGGCGGTCCAAATCCACCACCAACTCCATCTCCTGCTCAACTTCGGCGGTGGTGGCGCCGTCCACCTTGACGACGAGTTCGTCTTGGCCAACCAGCAGGTGAACCAGGCTCTCGGCACCCAGTGGCTCAACCACTTCCACCTTGCCGCGGATGGCGTTGCCGGCGCCTGGCGTCACCGGAGGGGAATGGCGGGCGTCGAATATGTCGCTGGGCCGCAGGCCGAGAATGACCGGCAGACCGCTGTAGCCCTGCAGAGCACCGCGCTTCTGGGGGGGCACGGTCAAGCGAAAGCCGCCGGCGTCCACGTACATCTCTCCGTTGTGGGCCAGGATCTCCGCCTCCACGAAGTTCATCGAAGGACTACCGATGAAACCGGCTACAAAGCGGCTAGCCGGGTGATTGTACAGCCCCAGTGGGGTGTCCACCTGCTGGATCTCCCCGTCGCGCATCACCGCGATGCGGTCACCCATGGTCATGGCCTCCACCTGATCGTGGGTGACGTAGATGGTGGTGATCCCCAGGCGTCGGTGGAGTTTGACCAGTTCGGCGCGGGTCTGCAGGCGCAGTTTAGCGTCTAGGTTCGAAAGCGGCTCGTCCATCAGAAAGGCAGCAGGCTCTCGGACGATAGCGCGGGCCAGGGCCACGCGCTGGCGCTGCCCGCCGGAGAGTTCGGCCGGCCGGCGGCTGAGCAGGCTCTCGATGCCCAGCATCTCGGCGGCCTCTTTGACCCGGCGGCTGATCTCCGAAGGCGCCGTCTTCCGCAGGCGCATCCCGAAGGCGATATTATCCTCCACGGTCATGTGCGGGTAGAGGGCATAGTTCTGGAAGACCATGGCAATGTCACGGTCTTTCGGCTCCACATTGTTGACCAGCCGATCGCCAATCCAGATTTCACCCTCGCTGGGTTCCTCCAGGCCGGAGATCAGGCGCAAGATGGTGCTCTTACCGCAGCCCGAGGGACCGACCAGCACCATGAACTCCCCTTGCTTGACCTCGAGGTTGACGTCTTTGACCGCGGTGGTCCCATTGAAGCGTTTGGTGAGGTGAACTAACCTGATTTCCGCCATCACCATCGGCCCGCGCGCCGGAAGCACGGGCCCTTCTATGCTCCTTGTGCTTGAGGCGTTCCTCTCGTGCGCCATCCCCTTATCGCCGGGGCGAACCCCGTCGTTTATCTCTCTACCGGGCCTGGGGCCCGCCGTCCCCCTACCAGTCCGGCAATTGGTAGTTGGGCGCCTCTTCAGTGATGATCACGTCATGCGGGTGGCTTTCGCGCAGACCAGCCGGGGTGATGCGGTAAAACTTGGGGTGGGGGCGGTTCTTGAGCGCCTCAATGGTAGCCACCCCACAATAGCCCATCCCGGACCTCAGCCCGCCCAGCAGTTGGTGTACCACCGCCCGCAACGGCCCCTTGTGCGGCACGCGCCCCTCTAGTCCTTCCGGCACCAGTTTTTCGGCGTCCACTTCCTGTTGCCCGTAGCGATCGCGGGTAGATTCTGACTCTGCCATTACTGCCAGCGAGCCCATCCCGCGATATTGCTTGTAGGTGCGGCCCCGGTAGAGCACTGTCTCGCCAGGACTTTCCTCCGTCCCTGCCAGCAAGGCGCCGATCATCACCGAATCCGCCCCACAGGCAATGGCCTTGGTGATGTCCCCCGAGTACTTGATGCCGCCGTCGGCGATGAGAGGCACCCCGTGCTCCCGGCAGGCCTCCGCGCAGTCCAGGATGGCGGTGACCTGGGGCACGCCCGCGCCGGCGACTACCCGAGTAGTGCAGATGGAGCCGGGACCCATGCCGACCTTGACGGCGTCCGCCCCGGCGGCGATCAGAGCCTGTGCCCCTTCGGTGGTCCCCACGTTGCCCCCAACCACATCCACATCCGGGAAGCGCTCCTTCAGCGCTTCTACCTGCTGCAACACGCCCCGCGAGTGCCCGTGGGCGGTATCCACCACCAGGGCGTCTACGCCCCGTTCCACCACGGCCGCCGCCCGGTCTAGGTTGTCCTTTCCAACACCCACTGCCGCTGCCACCCGCAAGCGGCCCAGGCTGTCCTTGCAAGCGTTGGGGAAGGCAGCGACCTTCTCAATGTCCTTGATGGTGATTAGGCCGCGCAGCATCATGCCTTCGTCTACCACCGGCAGTTTCTCGATGCGGTGCTCATGCAGGATGCGCTTGGCCTCCTCCAGGGTCGTGCCCTCCCGGGCCGTCACCAGGTTCTTCGCGGTCATCGCCTCCCGGACGGGCTTGTCCAAGTCGGTCTCGAAGCGCAGGTCGCGGTTGGTGAGGATGCCGACCAGCCGGCCGCCGCTGGTGATCGGCAAGCCGGAGATGTGATACTGACTCATGAGGGCCAGGGCCTCGCGGACGGTCCGCTCTGGCTCCAGAGTCACCGGGTCCACGATCATGCCGCTCTCCGAGCGTTTGACCCGGTCCACCTCCAGGGCCTGCCGCTCAATCGTCAGGTTCTTGTGGATAACCCCGATCCCCCCTTCGCGCGCCAGGGCGATAGCCAGCCGGCTCTCGGTGACCATGTCCATCGCGGCGCTGACGATGGGGATATTGAGGGGGATGTTGCGGCTGAAGCGCGTCCTCAGGTCGACCTGGGTGGGCAGAAGGTCGGAGCGCGCGGGAATCAGCAGCACGTCATCGAAAGACAGACCTTCACGAAGAGGAGGATTAGCCAATCGGTTTCGCTCCCTTCGGGCGGGAGTCGAGGCCGGCTAGAGCAGACTGCGCACGATCCTCGACCGGATCTACCCCCCCAGGCCTAGCAGACGCCGGGCGCCGGCGCGGGCTCCCGCACGGCAACCCCCTTCCACATCTGTTCCTCATAGTCCTGAGGACGCAGCAGGAAGGCAAAGAGTTCCGGCTGCTCCCGGCAGACCGAGTACATGGGAACTCCGGGCTCCAGGCCCAGTTCGGGCATGGGACGCGGTTCCGCAAAGCGGAGCGGCGGCAGGCCCGCGGGGTACTCCGGATTCTGAACCCACTCCAGATCCTCCCCGTTTTTCACCAACCAGTACCCGAACCCGCGGCACTTCGCCACGGACTGGTAATGGCTGTTGAAGTCGGCGCAGACCCAGTTGGACATCACCAGAGGCACCTCTAGGGTGTTGATAGTGACGTGTCCGTAGCCGGGCGGCATCATCGCCTTTTCTCCGGCCTTCACCCGCATAGCGATGACATCCTGCACCTCGACGCGGTCCGGCCCAGCCAGGTAGTCGCTCACCTTCTGCAAGAGAAAGAGGCCTTCGCCGTAGAGGATCTCGTAGATCTCGGGATAGGCTGGGCCGCCCCGCCAGACGGGAGGATGGTAGTGCCCGGAGGTCTTCATCGGCTCCCGGCCCAGCATACAAGAGACGAACACGCTCACGTCGTACCGCAGGCGGTGGGTGGAGAGCAGGTGCTCGTCGCCCCGCAGGCGGAGATTGCGGTACATCCAGTAGACGATCTCCGGCCCCGAGCAGTCCGGGCTTTCCAGCACGGGCCGCAGGGCGTCCAGTTCCCGGGTGCCGTAGAGCGGGTCGCGAAGTTCGTCGCCGAAACTGATAGCGCAAGTCTCCGGATCGAACTTCACGGGCAAACCGGAGACTTTGGAAAGGTCAACCATGTTGTCACTCCCAAAAAGCATACTCAGCAGGCCAAGGATACCCCCCTCCCTGCGCGCCTATTGTACCGCACCCAGGGCCTGGAGTGCAACTGTCGCGGCGCCGATCACGCCCGCCTCATAGCCCAGTTGCGCCGCCACCAAGGGAGTGTGGGCAGCCACTGGCGGGGTCGCGTAGGCTGCGAAAGCCTCCCGGGCCGCCTCCAGGTAGACGGGATTGTCTTGGGAGACTCCTCCTCCGATCACCACTATCTGCGGGTCTAGTAGGTTGCAGGCCCCGGCCAGTGCGAGGCCCAGGTAGTGTCCGCCCTGGCGCAGAATGTCTTGAGCCAGGCGGTCGCCCTCCCGCGCCGCCTGAGAGACCTGTCGTCCGGTGATCTCCGCAGGCCGGAGGCCCCGGAGCAGAGTCTCCTGCTCCGCCTCCTCTTCCAGCGCACGGCGGGCTGCCGCGCCCAGCGCTTCCCCGCTGGCCCAAGCCTCCAAGCAGCCATGCTTCCCGCAGGTACAAACCGGGCCCGTTCCCGGAGTGAGCACTACGTGGCCAATCTCTCCGGCATTGCTGTGGGCGCCGTGATGAACTCGTCCGTTCAAGATCAGGGCGCCCCCGATGCCGGTGCCAACGTTGATGTACAGAAGGCTATCGGCTCCGCGTCCGGCGCCGAACCAGGCCTCCCCCAACCCGGCGGCGTTCGCATCGTTGTCCAGGAAAGCTGGGAGGCCGACCGCCTTGCTCACCACCGTCGCCAGGCAGATTCCCTCCCACCCGGAGGTATGGTGGGAACGCCGGATCTCCCCCGTGGCCAGGTCCACCGGCCCTCCGAAGCCGATACCCACCGCCTCCGCCGTCGGCGCGGCTTGCAGCGCCTCGCGCAGCATGGCCACCACCACGCGCAGGCTCGCCTCCGCCCCGGCGGCCCGCGGGTTCGGCTCCTGCCACTGCTGCCACAGGCACCCGTGCTCGTCCACCAAGCCCACGGTGAGGCGCGTGTTACCAATGTCTGCGCCGATGACGGTGAGTGCGGGAGGCATGACTGAGGTAACGGTGGAGACCTGCTTCAGCCCGTCTCGGTCATACCGGCCTCGATCAGTTCGCACAGCAGGTGCCCAATTGCGAGGTGCGCCTCCTGTACCGTCGAGGTCTGGCGATGCGGCACGCACAGGCATAGGTCGGCGGCCTGCGCCAGGCGGCCGCCGGGCTGACCAGTGAGCCCGATGGTATAGACCTGGCGCGCTCTGGCCTCCTCCACGGCCCGCAGCACGTTGGGGGCATTGCCGCTGGTGCTGAGGGCGATCAGTACGTCACCCGGGCACGCCAGCGCCTCAACCTGACGGCGGAAGACCTCCTCGAAGCCGTAGTCATTGCCAACGGCAGTGAGGATAGCGCTGTCCGCGGTCAGAGCCAGCGCCGGCAGGCCGCGCCGTTCCCGGCGGAAGCGGCCCACCAGTTCGCCGGCCAGATGCTGGGCCTGGGAGGCGCTGCCCCCGTTCCCACACAAGAGGATCTTCCCGCCCGCTCGCAGGCACTCCAGGCAGCGGCGCGCCGCCTCCGTGATCTGGGGCCCCATCTCCTCGGCAACGCGCTCAAGGACCGCGCTGGTCTCTGTCAGACGTTGGCGGACGGTGTCTTCCATCCAGGTCTCACTGGGCACTGCCGTACTTGGCGAGTTCCTGGGTAAGCCAGTAGTGGCCCTGAGCGTTCACGGCGATTCCCACACCCATGCAGGAGACCTCGCGGCACAGAAGGTTCTCGCGGTGTCGAGGGCTGTTCAGTAGGTCCTGGTTGGTGGCGCGGATGCGCTCCAGGGTGAAGCAGTTCTCGCTTCCCCAGCGACGGGCAATGTTCTCAGCGATGAGGGCCGGCAGGAAGTTGAAGACGCTGCGGAAGCGATCCAGGGGGGTACGCAGGCCGGAAGTGGGCGAGGCATGATCGAAGTAGCCCAAGTCCCGCATCTCCAGGCTGTGTTCTCGGGCAACGATGGAGAGCCGCGGATCGGGTCGCAGGGCCGGCAGCCCGTTCTGCAGCCGCGCCTGGTTGACCAGCCACATGGTAGTCGCCTCCGCCAGCAGCACCTGCTCGGCGGTGTCAGGTGGGTTACTCCGGCCCGAGGGAGAAAAGTCGTAGGTGAGGCGTTGCACGACCGTGTATTCGCCGACGGCCTTCTCCTCCGCCTCCATCTGCTGGTAGACCAGAGCCAGGTATTGGTGAGGAACAATCCAGTGAGGCTGCAGAGCGCGGGCCACTTCCAGCAATTCGATTGCGCGCGCGTAGTTCCGGCAGCCCATCTCCAAGCGCGCCGCCTGCACGTTGGACTGCGCCTGCTGGGCTGGGGGAAGTTCCTCTGTCTGGGCAGTGACGGCAAGCGCGGCCAGGACAAGAGGCGCGCACCACTTCCAGGCTCGAGGCTTGATTCGGTTCCTCATGACACGCAGACTGCCAAGCGCCTCTTGCGGCAAGGAATGTTTGCTCAGTTCGAGATCTCCGCTGCCATCAGGGCGGCTCCCAGGGCGACGACCATTTGCGGCTTCTCGGGGACCAGCACCGGCTGGCCCAGCTCCCGCTCTAGCGCCGCCCGCACGCCAGGGCTGCGGGCCACTCCGCCGACCAGCGCGAAGGGGGCCGCAGTATCCAGACCCCCAGCCAAGGCCAACATCTGCCGAGCCACCGCCTCGCACAGTCCTCGGGCGATCTTGGCCCGCTCCGCGCCGTGCGCCAACAGCCCCACTATCTCGCTCTCCGCAAAGACCGCACACAGGCTGGAAAGTCGCACACTCTGCGCCGCCGTCTGCGCCAACTGTCCTAGTTGCTCGACGGTCAGCCCCAGGCGCAGGGCAGCCATCTCCAGGAAGCGTCCTGTCCCCGCCGCGCAACGGTCGTTAATGGCGAAACTGGCCAGCCGCCCTTGCGAGTCCAGCACCAAGATTTTACTGTCTTGCCCGCCGATGTCAAAGACGGTACGCGCCTCCGGGACGACTGCGCGGATCCCGCGCGCCAGGCAGTTGACCTCCGTTGAGGTCTGCCCCTTCCCTCGCCACAGCGAACGACCATATCCGGTGACGACCAGAGGTTCGCTCTCGCCGTCGCCAATTCCTGCGGCGTAGAGGGCCTCGGCGAGACACTTGCGGCCGGCCCTCTCCGGCTCCCATCCGGTCGGCTGTTCGGCAAAGGCGCGCGGCGCATATTCAGTCATGTCCCAGACGACTGCCTTCGCCGCCACGCTGCCGATGTCTAAGCCCAGAGCGAAACTTGAGTCTGTCTC
>CALFVE010000048.1 GCA_937928475.1 uncultured bacterium
CGAGCGCATCTATCGCTATCGCCACCCGATTCCCAAGCCCAAACGCCTGGAGAGGCAGGCGATGCTGGTACTCTGCGGACGGATGAACGGCCTGATCGTCTCGGCTACGCGCCTGGTGCATTTCGGCCCGCTCCCCGAAGAACTCGCCGACAAGCACCGCGCGGTGTGCACGATAGACGCCTGCTTCAATCTGGAGACCGTCCCCGGCGCGGCGGTCAAAGACATCTTCCGGCAGGCGGTAGACACCTACGCGGCACTGGGCTATGCTGACGAGTGGCGCCTGCACCACCAGGGCGGGGCGACTGGCTACGGCTCGCGCACCTACAAGGGCGGCCTTGAATCCCCTGAGATAGTTCTGGAGAACCAGGCCTTTGCCTGGAATCCGTCTATCACCGGGACCAAGTCGGAGGACACCATCCTGGCCACCGCGAGGGGACCCGAGTGGCTCTCCTCTCCGCTAGATTGGCCACTGATTGAGGTGGAGTGGAAGGGACAGACGCTGCAGCGGGCGGGGATACTGACTCGGTAGGGCCCCAACAATGACCGCCGAAGCGCACAGTCGAGAGGAGGTTGGCGCATGGCGCGGTATGATCCTGGACTCATCAAGGATTACGCCGACGTGCTGTACAGTCAGGCCGCCTTCGTGGCATTCGCTCATGCAGTGGCTGGGTTAGTCCTCGGCGGAGTCCTGGGTTTCTTTGCCTCGAGAACTGCGGAGGACCCGCAAACTGGTTGGGCAGTGCTGCTCGCGGCTGGTGTCGCGGGTGCTCTGGGCTACTGGTATGGGGCCGCCAAGGGCCTTCGCCTGAAGCTTGAAGCGCAGGCCGCCCTGTGCCAGGTGCACATCGAGGAGAACACACGAGTCCTTGCACAGGCTGCTTCTCGGCAAGCCGACGCGCCCGACACAGGCCACAGCGGGTAGGAGTGCCCAGGCGACTGACGGCCTTCCAGGACGAGGCTGTATGCTCTAGCTCCGCTCACTGCTGTTCTGACTCCATGCCCCGGCGGTCCGTGCAAGCCCTATGAACGGGAGTCTGTCCCTGGCTGCTACCCAGCGGTAGCGCAATCTCCCCTCCTCGTATATAATGCCTCTGTCCGCTGACTCATCGCAGCATCTGAGGAACCCTCCCTTGCGCTTACAAAAACTCCAACTTCGCGGCTTTAAGACCTTCGCTGACCGGACCGAGATGGACTTCGGGCCGGGGATTACGGCTATTGTCGGCCCCAACGGCGCCGGCAAGAGCAATATCACCGACGCCATCCTCTGGGTCCTCGGCGAGCAGAGCCAGCGCGCCGTGCGCTCCCAGAGGTGGGAAGACGTCATCTTCGCCGGCTCCGACCAGCGCGCCCCCCTGGGCATGGCCGAGGTCGCCCTCACCATTGACAACTCCGAGGGCGTTCTCCCCATTGAGTACTCGGAGGTCGTCATTGCCCGCCGCCTCTTCCGCTCCGGCCAGAGCGAGTATCTGCTTAACGGCAGTCCGGTACGCCTGCGGGACATCACTGATCTGTTGGTGGACACCGGCCTCAGCCCCGACGGATATGCGGTGGTCAGCCAGGGCGAGATTGATGCCATCCTCAGCACGCGGCCCGAGGACCGCCGGGAACTCATCGAGCAAGTGGCCGGGGTGCGCAAGTATCAGATGCGCCGCGCCGAGGCCGAGCGCCGCCTGGAAAGGACCCAGGCCAATCTGGCCCGGGTCAAGGATATCCTCTACGAACTCAAACGCCAGCGCGAGCCGCTGGAGAAGCAAGCGGCGGTGGCGCGCCAATATCGGGAACTCGCCGAGTCGCTCAAGCGCTTGGAACTGGCGCTGATCGTACTCGACTGGGACCGCCGGCAGGAGAAGCGCGGCCAGGCCTTGAACGAGATAGAAAACCTGCGGGTGGCCCTGGAAACCTCTCGCAGCCGCGTGCGCGAGATCGAACTGGAGCGCGACCGGATCGAGCAGCAAGGCCAGGAGTTGTCTGAGCAACTCGACCACACCCGGGAGGCGCTCTCTCAGGCTGAACGCGAACTGGAGCGCAAGCGCCAGGACCTCGCCTTGGTTTGGCAACAGCAGCAAGCGCTGCAGGCGCGGCAGGCGCGGCTGCTGCCTAACCTGGAGGCTCTGCGCCGCCGCGGCGAGGAACTAGCTCAGCAGGTGGCGGCTTTGCAGACCGAGGCGGTAGCGGTGCAGGCGGAGGTCGCGCGACTGACCCCGGCGGTGGCCGAGAAACAGCAAGCCCTGGAGAGGGAGCAGCAGCGCCAGGCGGACAGACAAGCGCAGGTAGCGGCGCTGGCTGCCCGCGAGGCAGAGATGCAGCGGGACCTGGCCCTGGCCGAGCGCGAGTTCGAGGCGATGGAGAGCCTGCAAGCGGACCTGGAAGAGCGCATCACCCGCCTGAGCGACCAGTGGGAGGGGCTGGAGCAACGTCGCCGTGAACTGCAGGAGCAGGTCACCGCGCTGCGCGAGCAGGTGCGCGGAGCGCAAGCCCGGGCCGCAGCCTGCCGCGCTCGGTGGCAGGAGGCTCAGCAGACCCAGGCCGCGCATCGCCGGGCTCTGCGCGAGCATCGCCAGAAGAAGGAGATTCTCGCCGCGTACGTGGCTGCCCTGGAGTCGCGGGCCCAGGTTCTCCGCGAACTCGCGGAGGCGCAGGAAGGTTTCGCCGAAGGCCCGCGGGCGGTGCTCAAGGCGGCCCGAGAGGGGAAACTGACGGGAATCGTGGGCGTGCTCGGAGAGATGCTGGATGTGCCGCGGCGTCTAGAGGTGGCGGTGGAGGCCGGGCTGGGCCAGCGCCTGCAGTGGGTGCTCGTCAAAGACAGCGCCGCCGCGCAGGCCGCGGCGGAGTTCCTGGCCGCTAATCGCCTGGGGCGCGCCACCTTCCTGGCGGTGGACCGGGTGGCTGCGGTTCTCCCCACCGGCGATACCGCCGGCCTGGCCCGCACGCCCGGCGTGGAGGGAAGCCTTTCGCACCTGGTCCGCTGTCCCAAGCGCCTTGCCCATGTCTTCGACCCTCTCCTTGATGACGTGATCGTGGTGCAGGACCTGGCCCATGCTTGGCCGCTGCGCAGTCGCCTGCGGGGTCCCGCCCGCCTGGTCACTTTGACCGGCGAGGTGATCGGCCCGCTGGGCGAACTCACGGCGGGCGGTGGGGACACCGAGGTCCAAGCCGCTTTCTCCCGCCGGCGCGAGGCGCGGGAGGTGGAGGAGTCCCTCCACCGGCTGCGCAAGTCCCTCGCCGCTATGTGGGGGGCGGAAGAGGAAACCGAGGCGCGCCTCAATGAGGCGGCCGCTCTGGCCGCGGACGCCGAGGCGGAGGCGAACGCCTGCGAGCGCCAGGCGGAAGCGGGGGAAGGGCAGATGCAGGGTCTGGCCGACAGCCTGCGCGCTGCCGCTCGCGCTGCTGAGGAAACCGCCGAGGAAGTGGAGACCCTCCGTGAGCGGCTTCAGCAGGCGGTGGAGGGCGCTGCGGAGGCGCAGCGTTCCGCTCAGGGCTTGCGGCATTCCCTGGAGACGCTGGCCACCCAGCGGGCCGCTCTCCAGGGGGAACAGACCGACGCACAGGCTCTGGCCGACTTGCGCCGGGAGGCGGCTGAGGCGCAGGTGACTCTCGCGCACGCGCAGGAGCGGGCGCGCTCTCTGCGGCACCTGCTCCAGCAGACGGACGGGGAGCGTCGCCGAGTGGCGGCGGATGAGCAGCGGCTGCAATCGGAACTTCTGGAAATCGAGCAAGAACTCCGGCGCTTGCCCGACCGCGCCGAGACCGGCGAGCAGGAACTCACGGCTTTGAGCAGCCAGGTCGAGGCGCTGAAGGAGAAGGCAGGCATCGAAAGCCGCCACCTGGCTGACTTGCGCCGCGCTTCCGCCGAGCTCGAGAAGTCGCGGCGAGAGGTCGAGGCGCTGGCTGAGCAGCAGCGGGAGGAACTGTACCGTGCTGAACTGACGCTGGCTCGCGCCGAAGCTTCGCTGGAGAACCTCGAAACGCAACTGCGCGAAGTCTACTCCCTGACTCTGGAGGAGGCCCGCGCCGCCTACCCGCAGGACTTCAACGAAGCGGCGGCGCGCCGCGAGGCCAACGTGCTGCGGGCTGAGATCCGCAAACTTGGCCCGGTCAACCTGAGCAGCATTGACGAGGTCGCGCGGATCGCCGCCCGCGAGCAGTACCTGGGGCATCAGGCCGAAGACCTGGAGCAGGCCCGCGCGGACTTGCTGGAGGTCATCGCCGAGGTGGACGCCGCGGCCACCGAGGCCTTTCTCAGCGCTTTCCGGGAGGTGGGCTGTGCCTTCCAGGAACTCTTCGTGCGCTTCTTCCCGGGGGGCGAGACCAGCCTAGAACTCACCGATCCGGAGCGCCCTCTGCTCAGCGGCGTGGACGTTATGGTCCGCCTACCGGGCAAGCGCCGGCAGAATCTGCTGTTGCTCTCCGGCGGGGAGCGGGCGATGACGGCGATTGCGCTGCTCTTTGCTATGATCAAGGTCCGCCCGGCGCCCTTCTGCGTCATGGACGAGATTGACGCCGCCATTGACGCCGCTAATACCGAGCGACTAGTGGAGATCATCCGGGAGTTTGCGCAGGACTCGCAGTTCATCATCATCACCCACAACCCGCGCACGATGGAGGCCGCCAGCGTCCTCTACGGAGTGACTATGCGCCAGGGCGGGGTCTCCCGGATGCTCTCGGTCACCCTGGAGGAAGCAAAGAAGGAAGCCAAGGAGTACGCGCCCTCGGGAGCGCCTGCCGGCAGCGCCACCACGCGAGTGTTGCCGGTGATGTCATAGGGGAAGTCGGTGGTCGGGAGTCGGTAGCCGGGAGCAGTGAGTGGTGGGGGGAACGGCGTGGCCGCTGGCCTGCCATTCTCCGACATTCATCATCCGCTCCTTCCATAGACCACCGACTACCGACTACCGACCAAATCCAACTATGCTCAAGGGTCTCTTCAAACGAGTTGCCGCGGTCTTTACCGGCCGCGCGGTGATTGACGACGATCTCCTCGATGACCTGGAGGCAGCGCTCATCCAGGCCGACGTCTCCGGTCCGCTGGCCGTGCGCCTGGTAGACGAACTGCGCGACCAGGCCGAGCGCGGGAGACTGACCACGCCCGACCAGCTGCGCCAGGCCCTCCAGGAACAGGTCGCGGCTCTCTTGCGGCCCTACGAAGCGCCTCTCGCCAAGGGGAAGGAGCGCCCGACCGTCTTTCTGATCCTGGGCGTCAACGGAGTCGGCAAGACCACCACCATCGCCAAACTCGCCTACCGCTACCGGCAGATGGGACAGAAGGTGCTGCTAGTGGCGGGGGACACCTTTCGCGCCGCCGCGGCGGAGCAACTTAGGGTCTGGGCCGACCGCGTCGGTTGCGATATCGTATCCCAGAAGAGTGGGGCGGATCCGGGAGCCGTGACCTATGACGGGATCAAAGCAGCCCAGGCTCGCGGGCATAATCTGGTGATTGTGGATACCGCCGGGCGCATGCACACCAAGGCCAACCTGATGGAAGAGATGCGCCGGATCGGGCGGCTCATCGAGCGCGAGCTGGGGCGGCCGGCCGACGAGCGGCTGCTGGTGCTGGACGCCACCATCGGCCAGAATGCCCTGCAGCAGGCGCGAGTCTTCCACGACAGCCTCGACCTGACCGGTCTGATCGTGGCCAAACTGGACGGCACGGCCAAGGCCGGGATCGTGCTGACCATCACCCAGGAACTCGGCCTGCCGATCAAACTGGTGGGGGTAGGAGAAAAACTTCCGGACCTGCAACCCTTCCGCGCCGAGACCTTTGCACAGCAGATGTTTGCTTAGGGCCAAGAAAAGGGGCAGGCACATTCTTCGCGCGCGAAAAATGTGCCTGTCTTTTTTTCGGGGTCTTCCCCCGTTCTATTCCCCGCGCGCGGCTAACGGTGCAGGTGGATGCGAGCCACTTGCCGCTGCTGATGGCCGTCCTCCGACCGGCAGGTGACCGCGATGAGATAAGGCCCGGAGGGTACCGCCGTTCCTGCGTCCGACCGGCCGTTCCACACCAGCGCATTGACTCCCGCCTTTACTGCTAGTGAGGCCCAGGCGCGCACCGGGCGCCCGGCGATGTTCATGACCTCGACCTGCAGGTCGGCCGGCGCGCTCAGGGTTACCACGATCTCGGCCCCCCCGAGCGAAGTGGGGACCGCGGCCAGGGTCATGGCAACTGCCAAGGGCCGCAGCGAAGTCGGCGCGCCGCTCTTCAGGGGGTTATAATCCACCCGTCCGTAACGGGGGTCGTCCAACTGGTCGTAGATGAAGCGGCCGTCAATCGTCTCAGCGCTGGTGCTGGCGAAGGTGTTCCCCTCCGCTTTGATGCTGTTGGGAGTTACGTTGTAGATGTCATAATCAGAATTTCCGGCGAAGGTG
>CALFVE010000049.1 GCA_937928475.1 uncultured bacterium
ACGGCCTGCCGTACTGTGATGATGCTCACCTCGAACTCTTCCGCCAACTGCTTTTCGCTGGGCAGCCGCTCCCCGAGGCCGTACTTCCCCCTCTCGATCTCGGAAGCGAGAATCTCCTTGACCTTCTGATACTTGACCACCCGTGAAGAACGTGAGGCCACTCTGGGCTCCCTCCCCTTCTGAATCGTTCGCCGGCATGATTATCTATTCGATAAATATTATATATACGACTTCCCACCGTGTCAAGAGCGCTAGGGCGGTTTCTTTGTGCTTCACTAGCGGCCGGCACAGCCAACGAGCTGTCTAATGAAGAGCCCGGCCGGTAGAGAGAATACAAAAGGAAAACTCACCGTCCCTGGAGAACTTCTCGACCTGTCGGCATTGCGCGACTGGCGCGGGGATGCCTGCTTTTCTCCCATGACAGGTGTTCCCTATACCATAAACCGGGGGCCAAGCGACCGGCTTGCACCTCGGTGTTGACACGAAGCAGGGCAGACCGGGGGCGAACGGAGGGCAAATCGGTGGCGAAATGCCGCTAGGAGGCGACAACTTGGTGAGACCAGAGCAGCGGATAGTCGTCGGCTTCGCGCCCACCCGGCGCACTGTCTTCAGCCGCGAGGAAGCCGTTCGCTTCCGGCGGGCCATCGAGGCCAGGCTGCGCGACTTGGGCATCGCGTATGTCGGCCTGGCTGGGCTGAACGAGGACGAACTGCTGTATGACGCGGCGGATGTGCCCAGAATCGCGCGCCGCTTCCGCGAGGCTGGGGTGAGCGCTCTGTTCTTCCCCCACTGCAACTTCGGCACGGAACTGGCCGTGGTTGCCCTGGCCCGCGAATTGCGGCTGCCAGTCCTGCTCTGGGGCCCGCGGGACGACGCGCCGCTTCCCGACGGCACGCGCCTGCGCGATACTCAGTGCGGTCTGTTCGCCACCGGCAAGGACCTCCGGCGCGCGGGAATCCCCTTCTCGTACATCGTCAACTGCCGACTGGACGATCCTGAGTTTGAGCGCGGCTTGCGCCGGTTCTGCGCCGCGGCCAACGTGGTCCGTATCTTCCGCAACCTGCGCCTGGGGCAGATCGGTACCCGCCCGGCTCCCTTCGCCTCCGTGATTTGCTCTGAGAGCGCGCTGATGGAGAAGTTCGGGATCGAGGTCGTGCCCTTAGAGTTGGGCCAGTTGCTCTCGTGGGCCCAGAAACGGCTGGCCGCTCCCGATGCCGGCGTCCGCGAGGCACGGGAGATCATCACCGCCAAGTACGCCGTGGCTCCGGAGATTGACGAGGGCGGTCTCCTCCGCCTGGCGGCCCTGTATGCAAGCCTCCGCGAGTGGCTCCGCGGCGAAGGGATCACCGCCTGCGGTTTGCAGTGCTGGGACTACCTCCAGGAGGGCTTCGCCGTCGCCGCCTGCTACCTGGTGGCCCTGCTGGCCGAGGAGGGCTTGCACATGGCCTGCGAGACCGACCTGCACGGCGCCATCTCCTCCGCCCTGCTGTCGGCGGCTAGCCTCGGTGAGAACATTCCCTTCTTCGCTGATCTCACCGTCCGCCACCCCAGCAACGACAACGCCGAACTGCTCTGGCACTGCGGGCCCTTCCCGCCGAGCCTGGCCGCTCCCGAGGAGCCGGCCCGCCTGGTGCCGCACTACATGACGCCCGCAGCCTGCCCGGCGGTCGGCGAGTTCCGCATGAAAGACGGCCCGATCACGCTGGCCCGCTTTGACGGTGACCACGACCAGTACTTCCTGATGACTGGCGAAGGGCATACCACCACCGGGCCGCGCGTGCGGGGCTCCTATGTCTGGCTCGAGGTGGACGACTGGCCGCAGTGGGAGGAACGCTTCGTCCGGGGGCCGTATATCCATCACGTGAGCGGCGCCTACGGACGTCATGCCGCGGCCCTGGGCGAGGCCTGCCGATTCCTGCCCGGGGTGCGGCCGGATCGGTTCGGAAGGCCAGGCGAGGAGCGCTAAGTGGGGAGTGGGGAGTGCTGGGCCGGAGAGGGCGCGGTGTTGTCGCTACGTCCGCGTTCCGGCTTGGCGCGCAGCGTTCGTTGATGAGCTCATGCCCTGTTCTTGAGCCTCCGTTTGCCTTTCGTTCATTCTGTCAGAAAAAGGAGAATGCCATGCTCAACCCCAAAGACCTGACGCTGCACATGATCGGCAACGCGCACCTGGACCCGGTTTGGCTGTGGGATTGGCGCGAGGGTTTGCAGGAGGCGCTAGACACCTGTTGGGCGGCCGTGGATAGACTGCGCGAGAGCGAGGACTTTGTTTTCACCCGCTCTAGCGCAGCCATCTACCGCTGGATCCAGGAGGCCGACCCCGACCTGTTTGCTGAGATCAAGCGCTACGTCGCCCAGGGGCGCTGGGAGATCGTGGGCGGCTGGTGGGAGCAGCCGGACTGCAACCTGCCGGGCGGCGAGTCCTTCGTCCGACATTGTCTCTACGGCAAACGCTACTTTCAGCAGGAGTTCGGTGTGGAGGTGCGCGTGGGCTACAATCCTGACAGTTTCGGCCATAACTTGGGCCTGCCGCAGATTCTCCGCAAGGCCGGCTATGACTACTACCTCTTCTGCCGACCGGACCCACGGGAGAAGTTCCTCCCTGACCTGCTGTTCCGCTGGCAAGGACCCGACGGAAGCGAGATTCTGGCCTATCGTCCGCCGCTGCACTATGCCGCTTGGGGCGATGCCCTGCGCGAGAAGGTCTTCGTCGGCACCATGCTGCTCACCGCCTATGCGCACAGCGGGCATCCCCGCCGCGACCTGGCCCTGATGTACGGCGTAGGCAACCACGGCGGTGGACCTACTTTGGAGAACCTCGCGGCCTTGCGCGAAGCCGACGCTAATCCCCAACTCCCCCGAATCAAGTTCGCGCGGCTAGTTGACTTCTTTGACCGCGTCGCTCAGGAGCCGGTGACGCCCCCCGCAGTAACTGAGGACCTGCAATATCACAGCCGGGGCTGCTATACCTCCTTGTCTCAGGTCAAGTGGTACAACCGGAAGTGCGAAATGCGCCTGCTGACGGCGGAGAGGCTGGCCGCGCTAGTCAACCGGTACTGGCCGCTGGAGGTTACTCCAGCCGACTTCGAGGCCGGCTGGCGGCGGCTGCTATTCAACCAGTTCCACGACATTCTCGGCGGGGCCTGCATCCGCCGGGCCTACGAGGACGTGTTCCAGTGGCATGAGGAAACCCTAGATACGGCCACCTCAGCGATCGACCGAGCGCTGGCAGCGCTCTGCTCGCGGGTGGACTCGGCGGGACTTACGCAACCCGTGCTGGTGCTCAATCCGCTTCCCTGGGCCCGGCAGGAAGCGGTCGCGTTGGTGGAAGGGGCACCTCCGCGCCTGGTGAGCTTGCCTGCACTGGGCTGGGTGGTGGCGGACGCCGCGGGGGCTCCTGAACCTGCCGCCGAGGAAGTGCTGGTCTCCCCCACCTCGTTGGAGAACGCCTTGGTCAGGGTAACTCTGGGGCCAGCGGGGACGCTGACCTCCCTGCTGGACAAGCGCACCGGCCGGGAACTCCTGGCCGGGCCCGGAAACCGCCTGATAGTGATTGACGATCCCTGGGACACCTGGGCACATGACGCGGAGGCGTTCCGCGAGGAGATTGGTGAGTTCGAAGCGGTGGGCGCTCCCGAGGTGCTGGAGGCTGGCCCGACACGGGGCCGGGTGGGCTTTCGTCTACGTTGGGCGCAGTCGGAGGCCCTGCTCAACGTGTCCCTTTCGGCCGACAGCCCGCGGGTGGACTTCGACCTACTGCTGGACTGGCACGAGAAACACCGGATGCTCAAGGTGACTTTCCCGCTGGCGCTGGAGGATCCGGTGGCGACCTTCGAGCAGTCGTACGCAGTCATCTCTCTACCGGCCGACGGCAGCGAGCGTCCGGCCCAGCACTGGATTGACGTAACCGGCCAGCAAGCCGGCGAGACGGTGGGAGCGGCGCTGCTCAACGACTGCAAGTATGGATTTGACGTGCTGGGCGGCGAGATGCGCATGACGATCACGCGCAGCCCGGCGTATGCCTGGCATGGACCCAATCCCTTGCCGCCGGACAGGCATCACTGGTATCTGGACCAGGGTGAAGTGGAGGTGGCCTATGCGCTCTTGCCCCATCTCGGCAGCTGGGAAGAAGCGGCGGTGCCCCGCGCCGGGTGGGAGTTCAACAATCCGCCAATGGTGGTCGCACTCGAGCAGCCCGGCAGCGGGGAGGTCGCAGTTACTGGCAGTCTCGCCGAGGTTGGGCCCGAGACCGTGGTCGGCGTGGCACTCAAACTCCCCGAAGAGGGAGAAGGTCTTATCGCTCGCGTGTGGGAAACAGCCGGGGAAGCCACCCGCGCCTGGATCGCTCTGCCCCGAGAGGGGCGGCGTTGGGAATTTGACCTGGCGCCATATGAACTCAAGACGCTGCGGTTGCCCGCGCCGGCTGAAGAGGGAGCGCCGGTAGAGACCGATCTCCTGGAGAGGCCACTTCCCGATTGTTCGTCCCGACGCGGCTGAGCATACCATCCCCACCCCCAAGGAGCCCCC
>CALFVE010000050.1 GCA_937928475.1 uncultured bacterium
GCACGTCGGGCATCAGGGAACCTCACTGCTCAGATTTCAACCATCGGCTCCATGGCCCTCTAGAATTGCCTTCAGGGCGGTGGCTAGCTGCGCCCGGGGCAGAGAGACGATCCGCCCGCAGCCTGCGCAGCGGAACTTGACCGCCGCGCCCAGGCGCAGCACCTCCCACTCGCTGCTCCCGCACGGATGCGGCTTCTTCAGGCGCACTCGGTGGCCCACGCGCAGTTGAGTGTGGAGGGTGCGAGGGTTGCGAGGGGCAGTGATGGCGGGTGAGTGGTGAGTGAGCGGAGGCGCGCTGCCTGCCAGCCGGGCGTCGGCACCGTGCTGGTCTTTGCCCGTTGGTTTCTGTGCGCTCCCGTCGCTCACTGCTCTCCGTCGGCCCGCGACTGCCGACTCTCCTCCACCGGTGGTTGGGTCGGCAGGGTGAACCAGAAGGTGGCCCCCTGCCCCGGCTCGCTTTCGACGCCGATTTGTCCGCCGTGCGCCTCCACCAAGTGCTTGCACAGATACAAGCCGATGCCCGTGCCCGGCACGCGCCCGGTCCCTGGCCCGCGCACCCGCCGGAACTTCTCAAAGAGGTGCTCCTGCGCCGCCGCGCTTAGGCCCGGCCCCTGATCAATCACCGCAAAGCGGACACATCCCTCCCCCGGCTCGGCAGTGACCGTGATAGGGGTGCCAGGAGGCGTATACTTGACCGCATTGCCCACCAGGTTGAGCAGGATCTGGCGGAGTTTTTGCCGATCGGCCCAGAGGCAGCCTACTCCTTCCGCCACTTGCACAGTGATCTCCCGGTCGCGAGCGGGACCTTCCGACGAGAGTATCTCCTCCAGCGCCGCCTGCACGTCGCTGATTGGCTCCCATTCCACCTCCAGCGGCCGCCCGGCCTCCAAGCGCGCCACGTTGAGATAGTCCTGCACCAGGTACTGCATGTTCGCCGCCTGCTCCTGTACGTGAGCCAGATACCGGCTCATCGGCTCCTCCTGCGCCGCCGGATGGGTGCGCATCAGGTGGAGAAAGGCGAGCATGGCCGCCAGCGGATTCTTCAGTTCATGCGAGACGAAGGAGATTAGGTCCGTCTTCATCTGATCCAGTTCCACGAAGTGGGTGACATCGGTGAGCAGCAGGCACTTGCCGATCGCCTCGCCGTGCAAGTCGAACATGGTCAGGTGGGCGCGCACCATGCGCCCCGAACCGCGGGGCAATTCCAACTCCTCCGACAGCGAACCACCCCGTGGGGTCAGCGGCGTGGCAAACATGGCGGCAATTCGCTGGTCGGGCACGGCGGCAAAGACGCTCTGCCCCACCACCCGCTCTTGGCGCAGGCTCAGCATCTCCTCAGCCACAGAGTTGACCAGGATGATCCGCTCCGCCTCGTCGGTGACCAGCACCCCCGAGGCCATCTCGCGCAGCAGCGCGTCCAGGCGCGCCTTCTCGGAGGCCAGCAGTTGGTTGGCCTCCCGCAACTCGGCATTGGCGAAGTCCACCCGCTGTTGCAGTTCGGCGTACAGGCGAGCGTTCTCCAGGAAGAGCGCCGCCTGGTGGGCGATGACCGAGAGCAAATCGGCCTCCACCTCCGTGAAGGGCGAGCCGTCGGTGCGGTTGATCGCCTCGATGACGCCCACCACTTTGTTCTGCCGTATCATGGGCACACAGAGAATGTCGCGAGTGGGAAAGTTGACCGCCTGGGCGATGTCCCGGGCCTGGCGAGGATCGCGGCGAGCGTCGTTGACGATTAGAGGTTGGCCGGTCAGCGCCACCGTGCCCGCGATGCCCTGACCCAACTCCACGGTGAAGTCCATAATGGCCTCAGGACTGCCGCCCAGGGCCGCCTCAAAGCGCAAGCGCGGTGGTTTCTCCTCCATCAGCAAGAGCGAGGCGGCCTCCACGCGCAGCTCCCGCTGCACCCAGCGCAGGATGTCCTCTAGCAGCCGCTTGCGCTCCAGGCCGGCGCTGAGTAGTTCGCCGAGGTTCATGAGAGTGTGGATGCGGGCCGCGGCTTGCCCCTCTGCCTCCGCCCGGGCGCGCTCCGCGGCCGCCGCCGCCATGATCACGATGACCACCCCGGTGGCGGCCCAGGCCACCATGGGTACGGCCATAGGCAGCAGCAGGTCGTGCCAGAAGGCGACGGTGGACACTCCCAGGTAGCCAACCACGGTGCCAGCCGTCCACAGCAGGGCGGCGCGAGGTTCGGCTGGCGCCAGGCAACAGGCCATGAGCAGGCCGCCGAGCAAAGCCAGCGCCCAACCGCTCCACCAGGGCAGCGCCCGCAGCGCGCCCCCCGGCAGCAGCGAGGCCACGGCATTGGCCTGAATCTCCGGCCCCGGCAGAGGCGACAGCGGAGTGGGCAGTACGGCAGCCTCTTGGCTGCTGACCAGGCCGACGATGACGATCTTGTCGGCGAGGTCTGCGTCGGGACCAGTCTCCCGCGCGCCCAGCAGCGCGGCGGCCGTTACCTGCGGATAAGTCCCATACCCCCCCGCATAATTGATGGGGAACTCGGCTCCTCTGGCCAGGGGTACCGCAATCTCACCGAGTTGCAGGGAGCCTCCGACGAGGCGATATGCTTGATGGCCCGGGGGCAGCCCCAGATAGGTGCGGAGAAGTTCAGCGGCAAAGCCCGGGTACAGCACTTTGCCCTCCGCCACCGCTAGCGGGCACTCGCGCAGCACATTGTCTGTTTCAGGATAGACATTGAGGGCGCCTAAGCCGGCGGCAACCTCCAGGAGCACCGGCGGCGGCGTGATCAGTTCTCCTCCCCGCAGGGTGACCGGTTGCGGCATGACGCCCTCGCCGATCCGAAAGCGTTCCAGCCACTTCTCGGCGCCCGGAGGGCGAGAGCGGGCCGGACCGGGCGGAGCCAGTACAGCCGGGAGCACCACATTGCCCGCCGTCTGTAGGCTCTGCCGCAAGGTTTCCAGCCCCTCCGAGGTCGCCGTGGCCGCCCAGGTCGCCGGCAGCAACGACTCCAGGTCCAGTCCGATCACGCGTGGCTTGCTGGCCGCAATCCGGCTTACCAGACGGGCGATCGTCTCCAGCGGCCACGGCCAGGGCCCCACCTGCAACAGCGCGCTCTCGTCAATAGCCACCACCACCACTTCCGACCGGGGCGGACGCTCCCCGCGCAGGTGGAAGCCGCGGTCCCGCGCCTGGAAGTCCAGTCGTTGAAGCCTTCCGGCGAACAGGCCCAACAGGGGCACGATGATCAGGGCGGCCACAGCCGCATCCAGCCGCCTTCGCCGCATATTCGCCTCACAACACCGTACAGATGGTATCAGTATTCTCTGCCCAAGGCCTCTCTTCCTGCCGGAAGCCGCAGCCAGATTCGGGTCGCTGCGCATGCTCCGGTCAGGGCGCGGATTCCGGTCCCTGCTGCTGCCCGGGCCGGTGCCCGCATTTCGATACAACCTGCCCACCTGCCCAGACTTCGGCCGAACCCTCCCTAGCTCTTCCCTCCCTATTTCGGGAAGGGCGACGATTGCGCCGCGGGCCGGCCCGGTCTCCGCCGGCAGGTGGCGCTCGGGGGACTCGGCGCAGCCAGGCCCCACCTTGAATTCCTCTGGCGTCCGGTGTATAATTGCCGGTGCCGAGAGTACGCCCTGCGCTGCTCGTGATTTCCGGAAAAGTCTCGAGCCATCACCCAGAAAGCGGGAGCCTGGGCTCCGACGCGGGCGCGGTCGCGGGGGTATCCCGAGGACCAGCCCAGCGCGGGAGGGCACCCACTTTGTCCCTGGGTTCGCAGACTTCAGGAAACACGACTTCCGCGGGGCTCTCTCGTTTCTGGGGGGCTCGCCCCGGGGGCGGGCTGGTTCCCGGTGGTAGGCGGGCCCCGGGGCTCCTGGCCGTGGGTCGCTGCGGGTAGGGGGCGACGATGACAGGCGACGATCTCTTCAGCCAATCGGCCGGCTTTGCTCATCTCCCCCTGGCCGCCCGCATGCGGCCGACCTCCCTGGAAGAGATCGTCGGCCAGGACCACCTGGTCGGCCCGGGCAGTGTGCTGCGGCGCGCCCTGCAGACGGAGCGGCTCCCCTCCGTGATCCTGTACGGCCCCGCCGGCTGCGGCAAGACCACCCTGGCCATGGCCCTGGCCCGGCAGACCCGCAGCCATTTCGAGGCCCTCTCCGCCGTGACGGCCGGGGTGGCGGACATCCGCCGGGTGGCCCGGGAGGCCGCCGAGCGCCGTCGGCTGTACGGCCAGGGCACCATCCTGCTCATTGACGAGATCCACCGGCTCAACAAGGCTCAGCAAGACGCCCTGCTTCCCCACGTGGAGCAGGGCGCCTTTGTCTTCATCGGCACAACCACCGAGAACCCGTACTTCAGCGTGGTCACACCGCTGCTCTTCCGCACGCGTCTGTTTACGCTGCATCCGCTGTCTCCGGAGGACCTGGCGGAGATTGTGCGCCGAGCGCTAGCCGACCGCGAGCGAGGCCTGGGCGGCCAGGACATCGAGGTCGAACCCGCGG
This sequence comes from uncultured bacterium, assembly GCA_937928475.1. Classification (GTDB taxonomy): domain Bacteria; phylum Armatimonadota; class Zipacnadia; order Zipacnadales; family Zipacnadaceae; genus Zipacnadum. The sequence goes on from CALFVE010000050.1 coordinate 4,464, forward strand.
CCCTTGAGCACCTGACGGCACTATCCGCCGGGGACGCCCGCGTGGCGTTGAATGTCCTGGAACTGGCCGCGGAGACAGTGCCCCCCGACGAGCAGGGGCACATCACAATCACCCTGGCCGCGGTGGAGGAGGCCTTGCAGCGCCCGGTGCTGTGCTATGATCGCGCCGAGACCGAGCACTACGACACGATCTCGGCCTTCATCAAGAGCATGCGCGGCTCGGATCCCGATGCGGCCATCTACTGGCTGGCCAAGATGCTGGAAGCCGGGGAGGATCCGCGCTTTATTGCTCGGCGGCTGGTGATTCAGGCCGCGGAGGACGTGGGACTGGCCGATCCCACGGCTCTCCAGGTTGCCGTGGCGGCGGCCTATGCAGTAGAATATGTAGGGCTGCCGGAGGCGCAGATTCCCCTGGCGATGGCTGCCCTGCACCTGGCCACAGCGCCCAAGAGCAACACCGCCTACCGGGCCATCGCCGCGGCCCGGGCTCACATCGCCGAGCAGGGAGCAGAGAGGGTGCCGGCCCATCTGGCTGGGGGGCCGCGCCCGGAGCAGTCGTCCGTACACTACCTGTACCCGCATGACTATCCCGGCGGCTGGGTGCAGCAGCAGTATCTTCCCCCGGCGGTGCAGGGGCAGATTTTCTACCGGCCGGGGGACAATCCGCGGGAGCAGCGCCTGGCGGAGTACCTGCGCCGCTTGCGCGGGGCGGGCGCCCCGGACCCGGCTGCCGGGTCGAAGGAGGAAGCTCATGAGGATCAGCACCGCGACTGAGGACTGGCTGGGCGCGGTGACTGTCAGTGGAGAACTAGACGCCGGCACCGCTCCGCTGCTGCGGGAGGCTCTCGACGAGCAACTCGCCCGGGGCATTCGCTGGCTGCTGGTGGACCTGCAGGGGCTGGATTTCATCGGCAGCGTGGGCATCGGGGAGTTGATCCGGATCACCAAGCGGCTAGGGGAGATCGGGGGTGACCTGGCGGTGGTCTGTCAGCGCCCCAACGTGCGGCGGGTATTTGAAATCTCCGGGACGAGCGAACTGCTGCACCTGCACCAGGACCGGGCAGCGGCCCGCCGGTTCCTAGAGGCCTCCTGCCGGGAGCGGCAGACGGCAACCCCCCGGGAAGAAGGGGAGGGCGATGGCCAAACCGAGTGAGGACATGATTGAACTGACCATCCCTTGCCACCCGCGCTACCTGGGAGTGGCTCGGCTGCTGGTGGGCGGCCTGGGCGCCCAGGCCGGGCTGAGCGTGGACGACGTGGACGACATGAAGGTGGCGGTGTCGGAGGCGGTCACCAACGTCATGGACCACGCCTACGGCGGAGGCACGCAGGGCAGGGTGCTGGTTCGCTACCGGCCGTCAGCGGGTGAACTAGCCGTGGAGGTCGAGGACACCGGCGCCGGCTTTGATCCGTCCCGCTTGCCCGCGGGAGGCCCGCCCAAGCCGGGGCCGGAGGGAGGGCTGGGGCTGTACTTGGTGCGCGAACTCACCGACAGCATGAAGGTGGAAAGCGCCCCCGGCAGCGGCACCAAGATCACCATCACCAAGCGCCACCACGGGTGAGCCTCATGCCGTCGCAGTGGGAGGGCCGCACTACAACTGAGCTCTTCCGCGAACTGCGCCGGACTCACGATCCGGCGCTGCGCGCCTACTTCATCGAGCAGCATGAGGGCCTGGTCCGGCACGTCGCCAAGGACTACGTGGACTCCGGGGAGCCCTTCGAGGACGTCATCTCCGTAGGGATGCTGGGATTGATCCATGCGGTGGACCGCTTCGATCCCGACCGGGGTACCAAGTTCGCCACCTTTGCGGTCCCCACCATCCGGGGCGAGATCCAGCGCTACTTCCGGGATCACACCTGGGGAGTCCGCGTCCCCCGGCGCATCCAGGAGCTGAGTATCAAGGCCCGAGAGGCGCGAGAGAAGTTGGCCCTGGAAAGGGGGCACGCCCCTACCTACGCCGAACTGGCCCACTACCTGGGGGTGCGGGAGGAAGAGCTGGTGGAAGCCCTGGAGGTGGGGCGGCAGTACGACTCGGTCAGCCTGGAGGCGGCGGCAGTGGAGGAGGAGGGCCGCTCGGCCCTGGACCGCACCGGGGAGGAGGATCCCCGTCTGGAGGATATCGCGACCCGCGACCAGATTGAGCGGGCCTTACGCCAACTGCCTCCCCGCGAGCGGGTAGTGCTGGTGCTGCGATACTACGGGGAACTCTCCCAGCAGGAGGTAGGCCGACGCCTGGGGATTTCTCAGATGCACGTCTCCCGCCTGCAGCACCAGGCGCTGAAGAACCTCCGGCGGATCCTGGGCCGAGGCGAGGAGTGAGTGATGGCCAACTTGCGCTGGGGCCGGCTATTCGCGGCGGTCTTTCTCGGGGTGCTGGCCGGGATCGCGGCTTGGTTCCTGCTAGTCAAACTCTACCCGGTGCTAGTGCTGGCGGGGACGGCTTTCGCCATTGCCTACCTCTTCGACCCTCTGCTGGACGGCCTGGAGCGGCGAGGGTGGAGCCGGGGCCAGGCCGTGGCGGCAGTCGCCGTGGCCCTCGTGCTGATGGTGGGCGTCGCCGGGCTGATTCTGGTACCCGTGCTGGTGGCCCAGATCAGCGCGGTGGTGGCCAACTGGCCCACCTACAGCCAGCAGGTGCAGGACCTGCTAGACATCCAGCATCTCAGCCAATTTCTGGAGCGCTACTTCCCCAAGGAGCAAATCACCCCCTACCTGGAGGAGCAGATCCAGAAGGCAGAGTTGTGGCTCACCGCGCAACTGCCCCGGCTGGTCACCTGGGTGAGTACGGTCCTGCTGCGCTCGGCCACTACGGCAGGCTACGTCTTGCTCACCCTCATCATGGCTTTGTATTTCATGATGGTCATAGACCCCTTTCGGCGAACCTTCGGGGCCCTGTTCCCAGCCGGGGAGCGGAAGCAACTGGCGAGCGTAGACCGCAAAGTCACCCACATGCTCGGCCAGTACCTGCGCGGCATGGCTCTCACCTGCCTGGGGGTCGGGATCTTTGACACCGCGCTGTTGCAGGTCGTGGGTTGGTCGTTTGGCACTCAGTTCAGCCTGCTGCTGGGCGCCCTGGCGGCGGTAGCCTACTTGGTCCCGTATCTGGGGATGCTCACCGCCAGCGTAACTACCGGCCTACTGGCCTACCTGACGGCTCAACACCACCGGTGGCTGGCAGTCGGCCTGTCGGTGGGCGTCATTCTGGCCGTCAACCAGGCTTTCGACAGCCTGCTGATGCCGCGCATTGTGGGGCGCAAGGTCGGCCTGCATCCGCTGGTCGTTATCTTAGCGCTGCTGAGCGGAGGGGCCCTGCTGGGTATCCCGGGGATGATTATCGCCACGCCGGTGGCGGCCACCCTGAAGATCATTCTTGCGCAATGGGTGCCGGTGATTGCCACCGTACCGGACGTGCCCGTGGAGCGGCAGCCGCTGGTGCTGGATTTGGGCGCGTTCCTGACCCGCGCCTGGACCACGCTGCGCACGGCCGGCCAGCGACTGGAAGGCGCAATCCTGCCCACAACTGCCTCCGCTCCCGCGGCTCCGGGGCAGACGCTGCCCGACGAGGAAGCATCGCATGAAGACGCAGATACTTAGAGAGACTTTTCTGGATTTCTTCGCGCAGCGAGGACACCTGGTACGCCCCAGCGCGCCGCTGGTGCTGCACGACGACCCCACCAGTTTCTTCACCAGCGCGGGGATGCAGCCGTACATGAACGCCTTCCGAGGCCTGGAGACACCGCCCGCGCCGCGGGTGGTGAGCATCCAGAAGTGCTGCCGCACTGGCGACATCGAGGGCGTGGGTCTGTTCAACCGCTACCACACCTTCTTTGAGATGCTGGGCAACTTCTCGTTCGGCGACTACTTCAAGCAAGGAGCCATTGATTTCGCCTGGGAACTGGTGCACGAGGTCCTGGCGCTGCCCCGCGAGATCCTTTGGTTCACGGTGTTCAGCGACGACGACGAGGCCGAAGACCTCTGGCACCGGCGCATCGGCATCCCTCGGGACCGGATTCTGCGCTTCGGCCGGGAGGACAACTGGTGGCCGAAGGTCCGCTGGGAAGGCCCCTGCGGCCCTTGTACCGAGATTCACGTAGACCTGGGGCCGGACCTAGGTTGCGCGGGGGGATGCGGCGTCGGCTGCCCTCGCTGCAACCGCTACCTGGAGGTCTGGAACCTGGTCTTTCAGCAGTACACCGAGGCTACCGACGGCACTCTTACCCCGCTGCCGGCGCCGGGCATTGACACCGGCATGGGCCTGGAGCGCCTCGCTTTGGTGATGCAGGGCAAGCACTACACCACGGAGACCGACGAACTAGGGACCATCCTGAGCGCCGTGCAGGCTGCTATCAATGACCAGCGCGGCGAGCCTTACCAGTACGGAGATGACCCCGACCTGGACGTCGGCCTGCGCATTATCACTGACCACCTGCGCGCGACCGCTTTTCTCCTGGCAGACGGCGTTACGCCCTCCAACGAAGGGCCGGGCTACGTGCTGCGTCGCTTCATCCGCCGCGCCTACCGTTACGGACGCAACCTGGGGGCGCGGCGTCCCTTCCTGCACGAGGCGCTCCCCGCCGTAGGCCAGGCGATGGGACACTACTACCCGGAGATCACCGCCAAGGAGACCTACGCCGTGGCGCTGCTGCTGCGCGAGGAGGAGCGCTTCGCCGAGACCTTGGAGGCGGGCCTGGCCATCTTCGAGGAACTGGCCGCACACCTGGCGGTACGCCGCGAGGAGGTACTCCCTGGTGAGCAGGCCTTCCGGCTTTACGACACGTACGGCTTCCCCCTGGAGTTGACTAAGGAACTGGCCGCCGAGCGGGGCTTGAGCGTGGACGAGGACGGCTTCGAGGCGGCCATGGCCCGGCAGCGCGAGCGCTCCCGAGGCCGAGCCTTGGGACTGCAACTGCACGGGCGGGCCCTCGATCTGCCCGCCACTGAGTTCGTCGGCTATGACCAGGAGACGGCCGAGGCGCAGATGGTGGCGCTGCTCCGCGAGGAGAACGAGGTGGGCGAGGTTCACGAGGGCGAAGCGGCACAGGTGGTTCTGGACCGCACCCCCTTCTACGCCGAGAAGGGCGGGCAGGTCGCCGACCAGGGGCTCCTGATCGGCCCGGAGGGGCGCATGACCGTGGAGGATGTCACCGCCCAGGGCGAGGCCTTCGTCCACCAGGGGCACGTGACCGAGGGCGTCCTGCGCGCAGGCGACACGGTACAGGCGATCGTTGACCACGACCGCCGGGCCGCCATCAAGCGCCATCACACTGCCACGCATCTGCTGCAGGCGGCCCTGCGGCGCACCCTCGGCGAGCACGTCAGCCAGGCCGGCTCCTGGGTCGGCCCCGACCGGGCGCGCTTTGACTTCACTCATCACGAGCAGGTCTCCGAGGAAGTGCTCGCCCAGGTCGAGCGCCAGGTCAACGAATGGATCCTGCAGAACTTACCGGTGACCTGCAGCGTCGAGCCGCTGGCGCAGGCTAAGGCCCAGGGGGTCATCGCCCTGTTCGGCGAGGCCTACGGCGAGCAGGTGCGCGTGGTGCGGGTCGGGGAAGTCAGCGCCGAGTTGTGCGGCGGCACCCACGTCTCGCGCACTGGCGATATCGGGATCTTCCGCATTCTCTCCGAGAGCAGCATCGCCGCCGGCATGCGCCGCATCGAGGTCGTTACCGGCCTGGCGGCACTGGAGCACTGGCGCCAGGAGACCCAGGCCCTGCGCGCCATCGGCCAGGAGCTCAAATGCTCGCGCGAGGAGATTCTGCCGCGCCTAGCCGGCCTGCGTAATCAGATCAGGGACCTGGAGAAGCGCCTGCAAGAGGCTCGCCGCGCCTCGGCGACGCTGAACGTGGAGGAAATCTGCCGAAGCGCGGAGGAGATCGGCGGCGTTCGGCTCATTGCCCAGACCGTACCGGACGCTGACCCGGAGATGCTCCGCGAACTGGCCGACCGCATTGCGGCCCAGGCTGGCGAGGCCGTGGTGCTGCTGGCGGGAACGCAGAACGACCGGGCGACGTTTGTTTGCAAGGTGGCGGACGCCCTGGTTGCGAAGGGCTGCAAGGCGGGCGACCTCATCCGCGCCGCCGCCAGCGCGGCCGGCGGCGGGGGCGGTGGCCGTCCCCAGTTCGCCCAGGGTGGCGGCAAGGCGGACCTGATAGCGGCCGGGATGCAGGCGGCCAAGCAGTACCTGGCGGGGTAGGCGCAAGCGGCAAGTCGCGAGTTGCGAGTGAAAACGGCGGGCAGGCGACGAGAGCGCAAGGCCATGTTCGAGAGAATCCTCCAACCTGGCCCCTTCTGCCGCGGCCGTTCACGGCAAACGAGACGAAGGCCGCGCGGAACGCCAGCACTGCTACGACCTGCCCGCAAAGAGGCCGCGCGCAGCAGGGGAGGAGCCTGACTGATGCGCATGCTCGGCCTTGACCTGGGCACAGCCCGGGTGGGCGTGGCGATAAGCGACGGCCAGGGGCGGCTGGCCATCCCACTGGAGATCCTGGCCTGCGACCCGGAGGGAGCCTGGCAGGAGCGCCTGGCCGAGATCGTGGCTGCGCGCGGGGTGGAGCAGGTGGTGGTCGGACTGCCGCTGAACTTGCGCGGCGAGCGCGGCGCGGCGGCAGAGGGCGCGGAGGCGCTCATAGCGCGACTGCGCGAGCGGCTGCCGGTGCCGGTGGTGACCTGGGACGAGCGCCTTTCTAGCGCGCTGGTGGAGAAGGCCATGTGCGCGGCGGGCCTGGACGCTCGCGCCCAGCGCGGCCGGAGCGACGCGGCGGCCGCCGCCGTGATCTTGCAATCCTACCTTGACTATCATGGACAAGCGCATGAGTAGAAAGCAGAAGGGCCGCGCTCGACGGCTGTGGCTAGCCGCCGCCGTGGTGCTTGCGGTTCTGATCCTGGCTGGGGCGGGCGCGGTCGCCTACCTACTGGCCCTCCAACCGGTCACCCTGGAGGGACCGGCCCAGAGCGAGATTGTGCAGATCGAGCCCGGCCTTGGAGTGCTGGGCATCGGCCAGGTGCTGGAGGAGAAGGGCCTCATTCGTCATGTCTGGGCCTTCGTGGCTCAGGCCTACCTCTCCCGCGCCGCCCGCGGCTTGCAGGCCGGCTACTATCAACTCTCCTCTGATATGAGCACCGCAGAGATCGTCACGGCGCTGGCCAAGGGCGAGTCGGCCATGCGCAAGGTCACCTTCCCGGAAGGCTATGGCCTGGACGAGATAAGCGCGCTGCTGGAGAAGGAGCAGGTCTGCGAGCGGCCCAGTTTCCTGGGCGCGGCCAGCGACCAGGCCGTCAACCAAGTGCTGGGTGTGACCCTGCCCGCCAAGGCAGGCACGGCCGAGGGATACCTCTTCCCGGATACTTATTTCTTCGCCGTAGGGGAGGATCCCGTGCGCGTGGTGCAGACGATGGTGAGCCAGTTCAAGATCAAGTTCTATGACCCGATCTGGCTGCCCGCGGCGGCGCGCCGGCCTTGGGGCAGTCTGCACCAGGTGGTAACTCTCGCCTCCCTGGTGGAAAAGGAGGCCCGAGCAGACGAAGAGCGCGCTCTCATCGCCGGGGTGCTGCTCAAGCGCCTGCGCCAGAACATGCTCCTGCAGTGTGACGCCACCGTGCAGTATGCCCTGGGGCAGCACAAGCCCCGCCTGACCCTCGAAGACCTGAAGGTGGACTCACCCTACAATACCTACAAGTACCCGGGGCTCCCCCCGGGTCCGATCTGCTGTCCGGGTCTACCCTCCCTGCAGGCCGCGCTCTACCCGCAACAGACCGATTACCTCTTCTACGTGGCTAAGCCCGACGGGACGCACGTGTTCTCTCGGACCTATGAGGAGCACCTGGCGGCGAAGCGCGCCCTGCAAGGGGGCCACTAGGGATGTGGGCGAGTTTCTGTCCGCACCAAGTGGTGCGGCGCGTGGAGGAGGTTGACCTGGAGGATCTCAAAGCGCGGGGAATCCGGGCACTGCTGCTGGACTTGGACAACACGCTCACGCCCTGGCTGGGATACGAGATGACCCCCGCGGCGCAGCAGTGGTTAGCCCAGGCCAGGCGCGACTTCCAGGTGTGCCTGGTCTCGAATCAGGTGCGAGCCCGGCGGGTGCGGCGCGTCGCCGAGCAGTTGGGCATCGTCTGTGTGCACGGCCTGGGGCCGTGGGGTAAGCCGTGGTCCCGCATCTTCCGTCGTGCCTTGCGCCTCACCGGGGCGGCACCGGAGCAGGCGGCGATGATCGGGGATCAGTTGTTCACCGACGTCTGGGGAGCGCGGCGCATGGGAATGTACGCGATTCTCGTAGAGCCGGTGGGCAAGCGGGAACTCGCGTGGACCCGACTCCACCGCTGGCTGGCCCGCTGGGTGGAGAAAGCCCTGCGCCGGCGGGGACTCTGGCCGCAGGAGCGGGCCCCTGGGGAAGCAGCGACGAGCCGGGAGAAGCCTGTGCGGTGAGGTCCGCGGCCGGCCTCACCCCCAGCCCCTCTCCTGGCAGGAGAGCGGAGCCGGGCATGACCACCGCACGGCGCGGCTGAGAGGCCGCACGGGCCCAGGCAAGGAAGCCCGCGCTACTCGCAGGCGAGACGCCTGCGCTAATCACAGACGAGACGCCTGCGCTACTGAGAGTCACGCGGTCCTGCCCATGATCCTCAACGGTAAGACTAAGGTGGTTGGTGTGATCGGCTGGCCGGTCGAGCACAGCCTTTCGCCGCCCATGCACAATGCGGCGCTGGAATGGCTGGGGCTCAACTGGGTGTACGTGCCCTTTGCCGTCGCGCCCGAGCGGGTGGGGGAGGCGGTACAGGGCCTGCGCGGGCTGAATCTGGTAGGGCTGAACGTCACCATCCCCCACAAGGCGGCGGTGCTGCCCTACCTTGACGAGGTAAGTCCGGAGGGCTGGCTGCTGGGCGCGGTGAATACTCTGACCAACCGGGACGGCTTCCTCACCGGGGAGAACACCGACGTGGAAGGCTTCTTGCGGTCGGTGCAGGAGACGGGCTGGGACCTGGCGGGCAGGCGGGTAGTGGTGATTGGCGCGGGGGGCTCGGCGCGGGCGGTCTGCCTGGCTGCGGTGCGGGCCGGCGCGGCGAGCCTGACCATTCTGAACCGGACCCTGGAGCGCGCGGAGGAAGTCGCTGCCCTGCTGGCTCCGGCGCTGGGGCCGACCCCGGTGCAGGCGCTCTCCCTGCGCGATCCCGAGGCCCCGGAGGCGGTGCGCAGCGCGGAGGTCATCGTGGACTGCACCCCGGTGGGGATGTACCCGCACCATCAGGTGCCGCCGGTCATTCCTGCGGAATGGATGCGCCCCGGGCAACTGGTCTGCGACCTGACGTACAACCCGCGGCGAACGGTGCTTCTGCAGGCGGCGCAGAAGGCGGGCGCGGAGACACTGGAGGGCGTGGGGATGCTGGTGCACCAGGGCGCGCTGGCCTTGGAGCGCTGGACCGGCCGCCCCGCGCCGGTGGAGGTCATGCGCCACGCCTTGCTCGCGGCCCTATCCGAACGGCGGCGGAACGGCGGCGGAACGGCAGCGGAACAGCGGCTGAACGGCGCCTGAAGGGCGGCTGCACGACAGCAAAACGAAAGCACAACGGAAGCGCAGAGGAAGCACAACGGAAGCGCCACACAAGCGGAGGGGCGAGTTGACCCTTGATATTTTGGATTCTTGACTCCCATGCACGACCTCTTGCGCCTGATTGACCATTCTGTGCTCGGGCCGACCTGCACCGAAGCCGAGGTGCTGGCAGGATGCGAGGTGGCGCTCCGCTACTCGACCGCGGCCCTGGTTGTGCCGCCGGTGTGGCTGCCCGTGATCGTCCCCCGCCTGCGCGGCAGCGGCGTGAAGGCGGCCACCACCTGCGGCTTTCCCCTGGGCGTCAATACCACCGCGGCGAAGACTGTGGAGGCCTATGACGCGGTGATGGCCGGCGCCGAGGAGGTGGACATGGTGATGAACTACTCGGCGCTGCGCTCCGGCTATGAGAGTCTGGTGGAGCAGGACATCCGGGCCGTGGTCACCGCCTGCGCCCAGGCCGCCCAGCGCCTGGGGCAAAGCCCGCCGGTGGTGAAGGTCATCCTGGAGATGTGCTATCTGAGCGAGGCCGAGAAACGGCGCGCGGCGGAGATGGCCGTGGCGGCCGGCGCGGATTTTCTCAAGACCTCAACCGGAATGGGCGTAGGCGGGGCAACGGTGGCGGATGTCGCCCTGCTGCGAGCGGCGGCGCCGGAGGCGGTCGGGGTCAAGGCCGCCGGGGGCCTGCGCACCGTCGCCGACTGCCGGCGCATGATCGAGGCAGGCGCGACCCGGCTGGGCACCAGCGCGACCGCGGCTATTGCGCGGGAACTGGAGGACGAGGCCGAGGGCTAACCCTCGAGCGGCTTCGGCCCGTACCCGGGTGCATTCAACTTGCCCACTAAGACCTATACTGCCACCGGCATCACCTTGCTGGCTCGCAAGTTCCGCGGCAGCGAGCGGGTGGTGAGTTTCTACACCCGCGAGCACGGCAAGGTAGAGGCGGCCGCCGCCGGGATCGGCAAGCCGGGCAGCAGCCTGGCGGGAGCGGTAGAGCCGTTCACGGTCTCCCGACTGTTTCTGGTGCGGGGACGAAATCTGGACCGGCTCACGCAGGCCCAGGTGCTGGAGGCCTTACCGGAACTGGCGGCGCGCCTGGAGGCCTTCGGCTACGCAACCTGGCTGGCCGAACTTACCGCCCGGATTACCGAGCCGGGCGAGGCCGCCCCGGAACTGTTCGACCGCTTGCGGGAGAGCCTGCGGGCGCTCGCGGAGGGCACTCAGGGCGCGCTGGTGGCAGCGGCCTACGCGCTGGCGCAGCTGGAGGCGCAGGGGCTAGCGCCGATTCTCGACCGCTGCGCCGCCTGCGGGAGGGAACTGGCCGGGGCCTCCTGGTACGACGGAGCCGCCGGCGGGCTGCTCTGCTCCGACTGCGCGACTCAGGGCGGGACCAAGACCGAGGTCAGCGCCGGGGCGCGGGGTCTCCTGCACGGGCTGCGCCGCCTGCCGGCGAGCCGCCTGCGGACCCTGCGGGCATTCCCTCGGGAGAGCGCCGAGGTCCTGTCCTTGCTGCGGCAGCACCTGGAGTACCACCTGGCCTTGCGCCTGAAGAGCGAGGAGTTCCTGCAACAGTTGCGTCAGGAGGAATAGCCCCGGCTACTGCTGCCTGCGCAGGGGCTCTCTCCCGCCTGCGGCGAGAGAGGGAGGCAACGAACGCCCAGTGTTCGCTGTCCCCTGTGCGTTGTCAACTCGCGACTCGCGACTCAAAACTCGCGACTCACCAACCATGACCAACGCCGAGATCGCCAGGGTCCTCGAGGAGATCGCCGACCTGCTCGACATCGAGGAGGCCGACCGCTTCCGGGTGCTCAGTTACCGGAAGGCGGCCGAGGTGGTCGCCAATCACGGCCGGGAGTTGACCGCCGTGTATAACGAAGGCGGCACCAAGGCGCTGCAAGCGATCCCCGGCATCGGCAAGAGCATGGCGGAGAAGATTGCCGAGCTGGCCGAGACGGGGCAACTGGCCTATCATCGCGAACTCAAGTCAAAATACCCGCCCACGTTGCTCGATCTGCTGCGCGTGCCCGGCCTGGGGCCGCGCAAAGTGGCGCTGGTCTATCATGAGTTAGGGATCGCTTCCCTCGATGAACTGGCGGAGGCGGCTCAGCAGCATCGCCTCCGGGACCTGCCGGGCATGGGGGCGAAAAGCGAAGAGAATATTCTGCACAACCTGCAGGTCTACGCCGAGAGCGGTAAGCGCTCGCGCCTGGGAGACATCCTGCCGCTGGCCGAGCGGCTGGTCGCCCGCCTGCGGAGGGAGCCGGGGGTGATCGCCGCCGACTACGCGGGCAGCGCTCGCCGGGGTCGGGAGACGGTCGGGGACCTCGACTTGCTGGCCACCTCCGAGAGGCCGGCGGAGGTCTGCGCGGCCTTCGCCCAGAGCGAGGAACTGGAGGAGGTCATCGCGGCGGGCGATACCAAGGTGAGCGGACGCCTGCCCGGCGGGCGGCAGGTGGACCTGCGGGTGGTGCCGCCGGAGTCCTGGGGGGCGGCCCTGCAGTACTTCACCGGCTCGCAGGCGCACAACATTGCCCTGCGCACCCGCGCCCAGCGGATGAACCTCACGCTCAACGAGTACGGGGTGTTTGAGTTCCACGACGAGCAGGCCGGCGCCCGGGTAGCGGGAGCCACCGAGGAGGAGGTGTACGCGGCCGTCGGCCTCCCCTGGATTCCGCCGGAGTTGCGCGAGGACCGCGGGGAGATTCAGGCAGCCGAGGAGGGACGCCTGCCTCGCCTGCTCGAACTGGGCGACCTGCGTGGAGACCTCCACGTCCACACCACCGCCTCCGACGGTCATGCCACCCTGGAAGAGATGGCGGCAGCGGCGCTGGAGCGTGGATACGAGTACCTGGGCGTGAGCGAGCATTCCCCCTCCTTGTACGTCGCCAACGGCCTGGACGGAGCGCGCTTGCGGGCGCATCGCGAGGAAATAGACGAACTCAACGCCGACCTGCGCCGCCGCGGGCTGGGACTGACGATCCTGCTGGGCACCGAGGCCGACATCCTGCCCGACGGGAGCGTGGACTTGGCTCCCGGCACTTGGGAACTCCTGGACTACGTGATCGCCTCCGTGCACCAGGGCTTCACCGCCGACGCCGAGCGCATGACTCAGCGCATAATCACCGCCCTGGAAAGCGGTTGGGTGGACATCCTGGGGCACCCCACCGGACGCATCCTGCAAGAGCGGGAGGCCTACGGGATTCACCTAGAGGAGGTGCTGGCGGCGGCGGTCAAGGCGGGCGTGGCGGTGGAGATCAACGCCGCGCCGGAGCGCCTGGACCTGGACGACATCCACTCCCGCCTGGTGCAGCAACAGGGGGGCCTGTTGTGTATCAACACCGACGCCCACTACCCGGCCTGGCTGGATCATCTGCGCTACGGGGTGCTGGTCGCCCGCCGGGGCTGGGTCGAGCCGCCCACCGTGATCAACACTTGGCCCTTGCGCGACCTGCGCGAGTGGCTGGCCCGCAGGAGGAAGTAACTTGTCCGGCACCCGACTTCCGTCCGCCCTGGTCTGTCTGCTCTGTCTGCCTCCGCTCATCGCTTCCGTCGCATTCAGTGCGCAGGCACCGCCGCTCAAGAACCCCGGCTTTGAGGAGGAACTCGCCGGCTGGCATCCCCCGCCGGCGCCCGAAGAGACAAACATCGCTGCGGACCAGGAGAAGGCCCGCAGCGGCCACAGCAGCGTGAAACTGGAGGCGCCGGAGGGAGTCAACCCCTGGCTGGCCCAGGGCGTGCCGGATATTCTCCCGCGGGCGACCTATGCGGTGCAGGTCTGGGCCGCGCACGGCGAGGGGCCCGCCCGCGCCGCGCTCAAACTCGAGTTCTACGACGCGGAGAATCAGTACCTGGCGGGCTTTTACGCGCTGGAGCCGGAGGCCTCCACCGCCGAGTGGACGCCGGTCCGAGTACAGGCCGAAGCGCCCGAAAACGCAGCGAAGGCGGCGGTTATCCTGCGCATGTTGGGCGCCGGGACCCTGTTTTTCGATGACGCCTCCTTCTCGCTGGTGGCCCCCCCGCCGCCGGTGACGCTTTCACCGGCCCGCCTGGTGGTCCCGGCCCAGGCCGGCGCGAAGGTCACGCTGGCCGCGGAACTGGGCCTCGAGGTGAAACTGACCGGCGATCCGCAAGCGGTCCTGGTCGGCCCAGCAGCCGAGCGCCCGGTGGCGGTGCCGGTGAAGGTCGGTCCCGGCACCGCGCGCGCTCAGATGACCCTAGAGGCGACCTTGCCACAGGTGCCTCCTGGCGCGTACAAACTGCAGGTGCGCTGGGGGGAACTGACGCCCGCGGTGATGAGCCTAGTGCTGCTGCCCAGCGGGCAGCGCCCGGCGGGCCTTGACGCCCAAGGTCACTTCCGGCAAGGGGAGGAGCCCCTCTTCCCCGCCGGCTTGTATCATGTCGCTCCGGAGGACTTCGCTGAGGTCGCGCAGGCGGGCTTCCGCGTAGTAGAGATTGCCCCGCCGGCCGGCGCTGACGACCTGCGGGCCGCAGTCCAGGCGGCGCAGGAGGCCGGGCTGCTGCTCCTGGTGCCACTTTATCCGGCCCTGGAGAGCGAGGAGGCGGCCGCGACGCTGGTGGCGATGGCGCAGGAATTCCGCGAGGAACCTGCCATCTTCGCCTGGCTGCTGGCCGACCAGCCGGAACTCCGCGCCGGAGCGGGAGACACTCTGGCCGACCTCTACCTGCGCCTGCGGCAGGCGGATGCGAATCACCCCGCGATGCTGACGGTGGGACCGCAGGCGGACGTCAGCGCCTGGGCGCCGCTGTGTGATGCCCTGGTCGTGCAGGCTTTCCCCAAGCCGGAGGATTCCCCGATGGCACTGCCGGAGCGGATCGCGAGGGCGGCAGGAGCGGTACGGCAGACGCAGCCCTGGCTGGCTCTGCTGGCCGCCGGCTGGCCGGGGCAGGAGCCGCCTTCCCTGGAGCAAGCCCGCGCCTGGGTCTACCGGGCGATCGCGGCCGGCGCGAGCGGGGTGCTGTGGTTCTCCCTGCGGGAGGGAACCTGGAGCCTGACTGACACGCCGCTGTGGGTAGAGCTGCCGCATCTCAACGCCGAGACCGCGGAATTGGCAGCGGCCTTCCGCCAGGGCGAGAACTGGGGAGACCTGGAGGTTTCGGTGGAAAAGGTGGCAGCCTTCGCGATCAAGCGAGGCGGGCAGGCCTATCTGATGCTGTTCAACGAATCGCCGAACCTCTTGCAGGGGGCGGTACGCCTGCCGGGAGCGGTGACGAGGGCCGAGTACCTAGGCAGCGAGGAGGAGGCCCCTGCCCGCAGCCGAACGGTGCGCTTCGAACTCCCGCCCGGCGCGGCCCGCGCCCTTCGGCTGACCCTGGCCCCTGCCTCCGAGCAGCCGAAGGAGACTCCGCCCGCCGGCGCACCGACGGAAGAGGCGGTGCCGTAGGCGGAAGGACGGCGGGCGGCAGACGTAGCTGCTGCCCCTACAGACTAGTGCCAAAAATGCCTCCTCCCGCTGAACACCATCGCAATTCCGTGCTCATCTGCCGCGGCGATGACCTCGTCGTCAGCACGGGAGCCGCCCGGCTGCAGGATGGCGACGGCCCCGGTGGCCGCCGCCGCGTCCAGGCCGTCGCGGGCCGGGAACATCGCGTCAGAGGCTAGGCACGAGCCAGCCGCCCGTTTCCCCGCCTTGCGCGCGGCGATGAGGCAGGAGTCCACCCGGCTCATCTGTCCCGCCCCGCAGCCGACCAGCCGCGTCCCCTGCACCAGCACGATCGCGTTGCTCTTCACGTGCTTGGCCACCCGGTCGGCAAAGAGCAGCGAGCGCATCTGCTCCTCGGTCGGTTGTTTCTTTGTCACTACCTTCAGGTCGCTGAGGCCGGCGAAGTCTAGGTCTGGCGTCTGTACCACCAGGCCGCCAGGGATCTTCTTGAGGTCCAGGTCGCGCCGCCGGCTGTCGGGAGCAAAGTCCTCCAGGAGCATGACCCGCAGGTTTTTGTGTCGCCGCAGGAGTTCCAGCGCCCCCGGCTCATAGCCCGGCGCGATGAGCGCCTCTACGAAGGCGCCGATGATGCTGGATTCCTCGTCGCCGGATTCTTTCCGGTAGCGAGGAATGATGACCTCGCGCAGGAACTCCTCGTTGCCGATCAGTTCGGCGGTCTCGCGGTCAACCACGCGGTTGAAGCCCATCACCGACCCGAAGGCGGAGACCGGATCGGCGGCCCAGGCGTCCACGAAGGCCTGCCCTAGCGTCGCCGCGCTAGCCGCGCCGCAAGGGTTGAGGTGCTTGATGATGACGGCCGTCGGCTCAGCGAAGTCGCGGGCCGCCTCCAGCGCCGCGGCCAGGTCCAGGTAATTGTTGAAGGACAGTTCGCGCTCGCCGTGCAGTTTCTTGGCCTGCGTCAGGCCCGGCTCCGGCGCGTTCACCTGCGCATACAGCGCCGCTGCCTGGTGCGGGTTCTCGCCGTAGCGCAGGTCCCCGCCTTGCTTCACGTACCAGGGCGCGAAGTAGCCGGGGAAGGCGCTCTTCTCCGTGGCGAAGGCCTGGGAAAGCCAAGTGGCGATGGCCGCGTCGTACTGGCCGGTGTGCGCGAAAGCCTCCAGGGCCAGTTGCCGCCGGGTCTCCTCCGAGACCCCGCCGCCGGAGGCGCGCATCTCCGCCAGGATGTCTCCGTACCGAGCGGGATTGCACACCACGGTGACCGCGGCGAAGTTCTTGGCCGCCGAGCGCAGCATGGTCGGCCCGCCGATGTCAATGTTCTCGACCGCCTCTTCCCAGGTCACGTCCGGCTTGGTCACTGTCTGCTGGAAGGGATAGAGGTTGACGCAGACGAGGTCAATCATCTCGATACCGTGCGCCGCGGCCTGGGCCAGGTGCTCGGGATTGTCCCGCCGGGCGAGGAGACCACCGTGGACCTTCGGATGCAAGGTCTTCACGCGGCCCTCCATCATCTCGGGGAAGCCCGTGTAGTCCTCCACGGCCGTGACCTCAAGGCCGGCCTCCTCCAGGATGCGCTTGGTGCCGCCGGTGGACAGTAGGCGCACTCCCATCTCCCGCAGGCCGCGGGCGAAGTCCACCAGGCCGGTCTTGTCCAAGACGCTGAGCAGGGCGAGATTGATCCGAGGCATGGAACATCCTCCTTGGTGAGGCCAAACGTGGGGAGTAGCAAACCGCAGGGGGATTATAGCGAAGCCGCAAGGGAAGCACAACGGAAGCGCAAAGGAAGCACGACGGAAGCCGAGCGGCAGCGCAACAGCGTGCTGAACGACAGCC
>CALFVE010000051.1 GCA_937928475.1 uncultured bacterium
GAGGGTCAACTCCCCCATCGAGTCCAGTTCGATCCGCACGATCCGGGGCAGGGATTCCTCGCGTCCGGCCAAGGCCGCCAGTTCCCGAGCGACCCGAGCGCGGTCACAAGGGAAATCCCAATAATCAGCCGAGCGCAGAAGTCGGTCCAGGTGATCCTGCAGGTACGCGTACTGTCTTTGCCCGTCCAGCAGCAAGGTCTCGCGCAGGCGCAGATCAGGCGTCGGGTTGAAGGCGAAAGACGCCTTCAACCAGGTCTCCTCATATTCGTTCTGGGGGTCGGAGTCCCACACAATTCCGGCCCCGATGCCCAGGTCGAAGCGCCCGTCGCGGTGCACCAGGGTGCGGATAGGGAGGTTGAGCGTGAAATCCCCGCCAGGCGAGAACAGCCCCAGCGCTCCGGTGTAGACGCCCCGGGGCTCGGGCTCCAGATCGCGGATGATCTGCATGGTCCGCCGCTTGGGAGCACCGGTGACGGAGGCGCCGGGAAAGGCGGCGGCCACGATGTCCAGCAGCGAAGCCTTCCGGCGTACGCGCCCCGTCACCGTGCTGGTCATCTGCCAAACGCTGCGATACTTCTCAGCCTGGAACATGTGCGGCACGGCGATGCTGCCAGTCTCACAGACCCGGCCCAGGTCGTTGCGCACCATGTCTAGGATCATCAAGTTCTCGGCCCGGTCCTTCTCACTGGCGACTAGCTCCGCGGCGAGGGCTTCATCCTCCTCCCCGGTTCGCCCGCGCTTGCGGGTGCCCTTCATGGGGCGGCTGGTGAGCAGATCGCCCCGCCGTTGCAGGAACAGTTCGGGCGAGAGGCTGAGAATCTGAACCGGCCCCAGGTTCAGGAAGCCGGCGTAGGGCACGGGGTGCGAGCATACCAGGCACAGAAAGTACGCCACGGGGTCTACGTCAAGGGCGAAGCGGGCGTGGCACGTGTAATTGACCTGATAGGTGTCGCCGGCGGCGATCAGTTCCTTGATGGCGGCCAGCGCGGCCCGGTACTGCTTGGCGGTGACGTTCAGGGCGACCTGTGTCGGCTTGAGGTCGAGCGCCGGGCAGCCCTGACCCAGGTCGCGGAGAGAGACCGGCTGGGCGTGCTCGGGCGGGTAGACGGCCAACCAGGCCAGGGACAGGAGGTCGCCCGGCGGGTGTGTCGCCATCTCGAAGGCAGCGCCGGCCTCGTAGGCCAGATAGCCGGCCACGTAGCGCCCAGCGGCCTGCTGCCTCTCGGCGACCCGCAATATGGTCGCAATCTCCTCCGGCTGTCCCGCCGACAGCACCTCGACGGGGGTGTGAAGCAATAGGCCAGGAGTGCCGTCCAGCCAGGTGCCGGAGCCGAGAAACAGGGCGCTCCCCGGCCTGCGCATGACCTCACAGTTGCGAGTATCCATGAGACGGTCGCCGTGTCGAAGCCACTTGCCGGAAGCCGACCGAACTCTCGTCGGCAACTTTGCGGCGGTCCGGCGCCGAGGGCACGCCGCGGCTAGGGCAGGAACAAGTGGACCGATTTCGGGGTGGTTGCCTCCAGGTAGCGTCGGAAGCCCTCGGTATCGCCCCAGATTTTGGGGCCGGCGTGGCTCATCCCCGGAGCCAGGCAGCAAACCTCGCCGAAGGTGGCTACCAACCTCGGCCAGTCAATCTCCGGGGGCGCCGGATTGATTCCGCGCAGATTCGAGATCTTCAGCATATTCTCATAGTTGTGCTCAAAGGCCCCGCAGCAGTGCACCCACATCCCGCCGCAGGCTTCGGAGATCCGGTTGACGTAGGGCAGGGAGAATTCCTCGTAGAGCCGCGGCGAGAGCAAAGGCGCGTAATCCTCGCTTAGCCCGGTGCCTAACTCCGGAGGCATCCAGATGCTCCCCGGACAGTGCATTCCCACAAGTTCAGTGACCACCGCCTCCTGGGCCTTGTGGAAGTTGATCAGCAGGTCGGTCGCCAGGCCGATCAGGTGGTGGGCTGCCTCGGGGTGCTCGAACATGGCCCGGAAGAGGTTCTCCTCTCCCCAGACTTGCCCGGCCACATCCACCGGCCCCTGCATATCACCGATGCGAACGGAAACGGCCCCGCCGAAGACCTCCTCGGCTCGGCGGGCCTGCTCGATGCTCTCGCCCTGCAGGGCGGCCTCTACCGGGGGCAGCTCCAGGGCCAGGATGCGGTCCGGATCGTACTCGCGGATCTGTTGCACGCCCCAGAGCGTGTCGTTGTCCTGGGCCTGCACCACCTCGCAGCCGAAGGCGGAGGCCTGCTGGCAAGCCCCCATGGCGGTAGGAAAGACCGGAATGTAGTCAGGGTTCTCGCGGAGCAGTTGGGGCGCGCCCTCCAAGAACTTGGCCAAGCGAGCCTCGAAGTTGCGCATCTCGTTCCAGCCTACATCCGGGGGTGCGGCGCCCGCGATCCATCTTACCGGCGGCCGGGACATGTCCCAGAACTCCCGCTGGGCGGCCTTGCGCTCGCTGACCGGCGGGTCAACTTCCTCGCAGAGATCGAGCAAGGCAGCAACGTCGGCTGCGTCGGGCATAGTGTAGAAAACCCCCATTGCGCACTGCGGTGGCACAATCCAAACTGAAACCACACGACTGCAATTCCCCTCCGGGCGTGCTCGTTCCTTCCTACGGCGAGCGCATCCGGGCCTTCGCTGTGGAGGACGAACCGGAACCACCGGAGAACTTCTGATCCCGCCTGCGCTTGCCCGAGCGCCTGAGACCATCCGCCGAAGGAGAGTAGCCCCATGCAGCCCACCCGTTTCCTGGCCTTCGACCTGGGCGCCGAGAGCGGCCGGGCCGTGGTCGGGACACTCGCTAACGATCGCCTGTCCCTCGAGGAAATCCAGCGCTTCCGCAACGAGCCGGTGGAAGTGACCGGCACGCTCTACTGGGATATTCTGTATCTCTACAGCAACCTCCTCACAGGCATGCGGGCTTGCGCGGAGCGCTACGGATCGGTGGAGAGCCTGGGGATTGACTCCTGGAGCGTGGACTTTGGCCTCCTGGGGGAGGACGGCGCGCTGCTGCAGAATCCGGTCTGCTACCGCGACCGCCGCACCGAGGGGATGGTGGAGGAGGCAACCTGGCGCCTTGCGCCGGAGCGGTTGTACGAGTTAACCGGGATGTCCCTCAACCAAATCCATACCGCCTTCCAGATGTACTCGCTGCGCCATTACCGCAAGCCGGTGCTGGAGATGGCACGCACCTTCCTGATGATCCCTGATCTGCTCGCCTACTTCTTGACCGGCGAGAAGTATTGTGAGCGCACCAACGCCATCCACTCGCAACTGTACGATCCGCGCCGGCGGGAGTGGTGCGCGGAGGTCTTCGCGGCGCTGGAGCTGCCCCTGGCGATCATGCCGCCACTGGTCGACCCGGGCACCCGAATCGGCGAGATAGGCAAAAGCGTGCAACGCGCCACCGGCCTGGGGCCGACGCCTGTGATCGCGCCCTGCACGCACGATACGGGGTCGGCGGTGGCGGCCGTGCCGCTCGCCGGGGAGGACGCCGCCTTCCTGAGTTCCGGAACCTGGTCGGTGCTGGGGACGCTTACCGCTGCGCCGGTGACCACAGCGGAGGCCTTTGCGGCGCGCCTCAACAACGAACTGAGCCTCGATTTCTTCGTTTGCCGCAACATTATGGGCCTGTGGCTGCTTCAGCAGTCGCGGGCGGCCTGGAAGCGCGCCGGGGAGGAGTACAGTTATGAGGATCTGGTTGCACTCGCGGAACGGGCCTCCCGCGGCGGGCCAGTGGTGTTCCCGGATGCCCCCGCTTTCCTGGCGCCACCGGACATGCCGCAGGCCATCGCGGAGTATTGCTACCGCACGGGGCAAGCACCGCCAGCCGACATCCCGACAACGGCGCGGTGCATCCTGGAAAGTCTGGCCCTGTCTTACCGGCATGGCCTGGAGCAGTTTCGCCGAATTCTGGGGCGGGAGTTCACGACACTGCACATTGTGGGGGGCGGCTCTCTCAACACACTGCTCTGTCAGTTGGCGGCCGACGCCACCGGCTTGCCGGTAATCGCCGGACCGGTGGAGGCGACCGTGGCGGGAAACGTCCTGGTGCAGGCGCTGGCGAGCGGGTATCTGGAGTCGGTGGAGCACCTCCGCGAGGTGGTGCGCGGTTCGTTCTCGCCCGTGCAGTACGAGCCGCGGCCGAACGAAGCGCTGGAGGAGCAGTACGAGAAGTACGTAAGTCTGCTGTAGAAGGGTTGCGCCGAGAAGCCAACTGCGGCAGGCTACAGGGACAGGACGGCCTCCTCCCGCTCCCGAAAGTAATTGACAGATTGGCGAACCAGGGCACCGAGTTGGGCGGGGTCGGGCTTCTCGTACATCGCCGGGTAGGAATCGCCCCGTGGCCCCAGCGGTTCGAAGGTTACGTACTTGCCCTCGGCATTGAAGCCGATCAAGTAGAGAGCGCGAATGATGGTGTCCACGTCCAGCGACCCCTCGCCGAGAGCACAGCGGTTGCTGTCTGCGAAGTGCAGGTTGACCAGTCTTTCCGCTGCCGCCAGGATCGCCTCCCCGAGGTGGCTCTCTTCACTCTGCATATGGTAGACATCGCCGTTTATGTGCTGAACGCCGGGGTGGTCAACCGCTGCGAGGTAGGACTGCGCGTCGGCGACGGTGTGGCAGAAACTGACCTCCGCCGACCGGATCGGCTCGACGGCGGCGCGGACGCCTTGTTCGACAAAGAGGTCGGCCACCGGGCGGAGCGTCTCCGCCGAGCGGTGAAACTGCATGCTGTGATGCGGGATGGGCTGGCCCACGGCGCCGGGGATGACCAGCAGATAACTCCCGCCGACCTCCGTCGCGAAGAGGATCTCGCACCCGAGGTAGTCAATCGCCGCTTGGTGCTGGAGGGGCCGATTGCTGGAGAGCTTTTCTTGAGGGCAAGCCTGGAAGCCGGCACCGCACCGAAGCAGGGTGGCCCCGGCCCGGTGCGCAAGGCGGGCAAGGAAATCCATTTCGGCTAGGGGGTGCTCGACTTGCGCAGTTCTTCCTCGATGCCCTTGAAACTCTTATCGCGGATGTGGACTCGCGCGCTCTGGCGCAACCGCTGGCGCAGGGCGATTAAGTTCTCCCGACTGGTCTGGAAGGCGAGAAGGTCCTGCTGCACCCGGTCCTTCACGGCCTCGTAAGGCTGCTCCTGGCCGGGCGTTCGCTTCTCTAGCTTCAGGAAGACGAAGACTTGCCCCAACGACAGGGGCGCGCAGTACTGGCCCTCCTGGAGCGGCGCGAGGGCCTGGAGGATCGGCGCGGGCACGGACTGCACCGGCACCTCGGGTATCAGCCCACCGGTTTCCCTGGCCTCAGGGTCCAGCGAGAATTCCTTGGCGGCTGCCGCGAAATCCTGCCCGGCCTTGAGCGCTGCCGCCACCTTGTCAGCGTCCTCCTGCGTGCCCACCACGATCTGCCGAAGTGTTACGGTTTCGGGCGTTGCGTAGTTGACCTTGTGCTCTTCATAGTACTTTAGCAGGTTTGCTTCCGTCGGGGGCAGTTCCTGTGCCGCCAGCCGCTCCAGCATGATCTGCGGCTTAATCACGCGCTCCAGGTACGAATCGGGGTTGACGCCATTCTGGACGGCCAGGCTGCGGTAATTCTCCATGCTTCCGAAGCGCTGGCTGACGAACTCCGTGACCTCAGCGTCGAGCAGGGGCAGGCCCGACTTGACAAAGGCATCTAGCACGATGCGGTTGTCAATCATGGCGAAAAGCACGTCGTGACCGGCGGCCTCCCGCAGTTCGGCGATGAACTCAGCCTCGGTGATTTCCGTGCCGTTGACCACGGCGACCGAGGCAGCCTCGGCGCAAACCGAGGCCGCAAGCAGCAGGGCTGCTCCCAGGAGCAGCCTGAGACGATGGTGTGGGGACAAGTTAGTTGGCTCCTTTGCAGGGAATCAAGACGAGGACAACAGCGCGAAGACTATACCACAAGTGAGAAGCAATGGAAAGGCGCCCGAGAGCAGGAATCGCCTGCCGAGTCGTCGAAGCAGGGCGGCGGCGCGACCAAAAAACACCTGACCCTGGCCTGCGCAAGGAGCACACATGACTTGGCCCAGCAGTTTCCTGGAACTGGTATTGCACCTGGACCTCTACCTGGGGCAGTTCACCAGCGCCTATGGGTCACTCACCTACCTGGTGCTGATGGCTATCATCTTCTGCGAGACCGGCCTGGTGGTCACCCCCTTCCTGCCGGGCGACTCGCTCCTGTTCGCCGCGGGAGCCACGGCCAACACTCCGGGCACGGCCCTCACGCCCGGCCTGTTGGTTCTTCTGCTGTGGATAGCCGGCGTCTGTGGGGACAGCACCAACTACTGGATCGGCCGGCTGGTCGGCCCCCGCGCCTTCCGCAGCCGCAGCCGGCTGCTCAACCGGAAGCACCTGGAGCGCACGCACGAATTCTACGAGAAGTATGGGCCCACCACCGTGATCGTGGCCCGGTTCGTGCCCATCGTGCGCACCTTTGCCCCCTTCGTAGCGGGCATTGGGGCGATGCGCTACCGCCGCTTCATCGCTTATAGCGTGCTGGGGAATCTGCTCTGGATCTCGCTCTTCGTGCTGGGCGGTTTCTTCTTTGGGGCCATCCCCATCGTCAAGCGGCACTTCTCGCTGGTTATCGTGGCGGTCATCCTCATCTCCTTGGTGCCGGGGTTGGTCGAGTATCTGCGGCACCGGCGGCGGGCGCGGCAGGCGACGCCGACTCGCCCGCCGGTTGACGCTGTCTGAGCGGCTGTGCTATATTCGGTTCAGCCTCAGGCCGACCGCCGGCCGGTCCGCCCGCGATCAAGATGGCCGCATACTGGAAGACCCTCACCGATCTCCTGCCCAATCTCCGGGTGCTGGACGCGCTGGATGTTCTGATCGTCGCCTATCTCATCTACCGCGTGCTCTTGTTGCTGCGCGGGACGCGGGCCGCCTCCTTGCTGCGCGGCGTGGCCTTGGTCCTGCTGGTGCTGCTGGTATCCTCCTGGCTGCCTACCCTGAACTACCTGCTGCGCAGCCTCATCCCCGTTGCCTTGCTCGCGCTGGTGGTCATCTTCCAGCCGGAGTTGCGCATGGCGCTGGAACGCCTGGGCCGAGGCGGGTTCCTGATCGGCTCTCTGGGCTCGCTGGGCGAGGAGACTACCGCCGACGTGATTGGGGAAGTGGTGGAGGCAGCGGTGAGCATGTCCGAGAAGGGGCACGGCGCGCTGCTGGTGCTGGAGCGCACCCAGCCATTGGTAGACATTATCCGCACCGGCAAGGCCATCAACGGGCGGGTATCGGTAGAACTGCTCATGACCATTTTCAGCCCGCGCACCCCGTTGCATGACGGGGCGGTGGTCATCCGCGGCGCCCAGGTGCTGGCGGCTTCCTGTGTGCTGCCTCACTCCGAGCGCCCCGGCCTCTCCACTGAGACGGGGATGCGCCACCGCGCCGCCCTGGGCCTGGCCGAGCGTACCGACGCCGTGGTAGTGGTAGTCTCCGAGGAGACTGGCAACATCTCCCTGGCCTTTAACGGAACGCTGAGCCCCGCCCTGGAGAGGCCGCAACTTACCGAGCGGCTGATGGAACTGTTCGAGGCACAGCAAGCCGAGAAGCGGTTCTTCTTCTGGCGGAAGTAACCGGCCGGGTTCGCGTCGGGGCAGCTTCTATGCGATACCTGCACATGTGGTTTCGAGAAAATCTGGGGTTGAAGGTGGTCTCCGTGCTGATCGCCGTGCTCTTGTGGTCGTTCGTCATGGTGCGCGAGAACCCGGCGGTGGTGCGCGAGGTCCAGGTACCGATCACCGCACGCGCTATGCGCAATGTCCCTGAGGGGCTCACCGTGCTGGAGTACAGCCCGCAGACGGCGAAGGTGATCATCAGTGGATTGCGGCGGGTGGTGGAAAGCGTACAGCCGGGGCAACTGTCGCTGGTGGCCGATCTCAGCGGGCGGGGGCCGGGCGAGCGCGTGGCGGCGCTGTCCTTGGAGGAGGTGCCGCCCGGACTTACCGTGGAGTCCATCGATCCCCAGACAGTGAGGGTGGTACTCGACCGGATCGTGAGTGAGGTGCGCCCGGTGCAGGTGCGCCTCAAAGGGGAGCCGGCGCCCGGCTTCGTGCTGGGCGAGCCTCAGCCGGCCGAAACCCAGGTTAGGGTCACCGGCGCTGCGGGCCTGGTGGCGAAGGTGGACCGGGTGGTCGCCGAGGGAGAGGTCGCGAACCTGAGCGGCAGCACTGAGATTAGTGCGCGCGTGCAGGCCGTGGATGCGGAGGGCAGGGCCCTCCCTCAACTCACTGTAGACCCTGCGCGCATCTCGGTGGTCATCCCAGTGAGCAAGTCCACTCCCGCCACCAAGACGGTGCCAGTGGAGGCGGACCTGGTAGGCCCCGCCCAGGGTTACGAGGTTATCTCCACCACCGTGAATCCCGACAAGGTTACGCTCACAGGCAGCCCTCAAGCGTTGGCTCAAGTCAGTGTGGCGCGCACCGAGCAAGTCAGGCTCGGAGCGTCCGAGGGAAGGCGCACCTATCGAGTGGGATTGGTCTTGCCTTCCGGGGTTAAACCCGTAGAGGCGCGGCCCCTGGAAGTAACGGTTTCGGTTCGCAAACGCCCCGCATCCTCCCCACAAGGGGAAGCCGGGGACGAGAGCGGCCCTGGGCTCGCGCCCGTACCCGGCTCAAAGGCAGCGGGATCCTCGCCGGACGCCGAGGTCAC
Source organism: uncultured bacterium (assembly GCA_937928475.1). Classification (GTDB taxonomy): domain Bacteria; phylum Armatimonadota; class Zipacnadia; order Zipacnadales; family Zipacnadaceae; genus Zipacnadum. The sequence goes on from CALFVE010000051.1 coordinate 8,663, forward strand.
AGAGCCAGGGGAGACCGGCTCCGCACCCGGCACTGGCAACCAGCCGCCGTAGGTCCGCGCCTGGCGTGCCCGGGGCCGCCTAGGGGCTGGGCGCTTCCAGCACGTGCTGGAGCCGCTCGCGGTTGCGCTGGGCGGGAGTGTCACCGGGGAATCTGCGCAAAGCCAGGTCCCAGGCGTGCAAGGCCTCCTGGATACGCCCCAGCGCTTCCAGCGCATGAGCGTAGATGTGAATCGGCACTGGCCAGGTTGGGGTGTGCTCGGCGGCTGCCTGGAGGTAGGGGAGCGCCTCCTGGTAGCGCCGCGTGTTGAAGTAGTGGAAGCCCAGGTTGAACTCCGCCCCCCAGTCCCCCGGATTCGCGACCACGCCCCGCTTGAGCACGGCGATCGCTTGGTCGTCTCGCCCCAGGCTCCACTGCAACCAGGCGATGTCCCCGTACAGTTCCACGCGCTGTGGGCTGAAGAAGAGGGCGGCCTCTAGCAGGTGACAGACGCGGTCATACTCCCCCAAGTGCCACCAGTAGTCAGACGTCAGCACTAGGCTATCCGCCAGGGATTCCCAGGCTTGCTCGCGATCTGCGGTCGGGGATGCGGCCGGTTCCCCAGCAAGCGCGTACGCCGGTCGCCAGGGCGGACTACGCAAGGCGGCCAGCGTCAGGTTGCCAATAACAGTCGGTTGCTCGGCCGCCACCGCGCGCAGAAAATTGCGGGTCGCCGGGGAGTCCAGTCGCCAGAGGCCCACCAGGGCCAACTCACGCTGCCACGGCTCGCCCTGGAGCAAGGTGAGGCGGGCCTCGACCTCCCCGCAGGCATCTCCGAGGTAGCACAGGGCCAGGGCCGCAACTCGCCGCACCTCGGCAACGGGATCCGTGAGCGCTGCCGCCAGGCGATCCCGGTGGGCCTCCGCCCCGGTCAGGCCCAGGGCCAGAGCCGCTCGTGCTCTTTGCTCGGGAGACTCGCTGCTGAGCCCGGCCAGCAAGGCCGCATCCAGGCTGCGCTGTCCCCAGACGATCTCTAAAGGCGCCCAGGCCGGGCGGCCCGGCGCGGCCGCGTAGCGTTCTAGGAATGAGTGCTGCTCCTCAGACGCGGGCTCCTTCTCGTGCAGGCTTTCGCCGGCGCTGTACAAAGGTCCGATCAGCAGCAGCGTGAGTAGACTGAGGCTAAGGCGCAGGTATCGCATGGGTTCCCACTCACCGGGCAGCACTCGCCACGGCAACGGAAAGCGTAAAGTCAACGCCGGTCAGGATACGCCCGCCGCCGAGCAGCACGACATCCCGGCCGATGCTCTTGTCACCATAGCGGACGGTGATCCGATAGGGTCCCGGAGGCACGAATAGGTAATAGTTGCCCGCCGCCGTGGTTATGTCGGTGTCCATGACTTCGCCCAGGTCCCGGTGCAAGGCCGTGACCGTGGCGCGGGAGTTGTCGGGTTTGCCCAGCAGCGTCACCACGCCGGTGATGGTGTAGGGCTTGCCCGGCGGCTCGGGCGCCGAGGGAGCCAGGAACAAGCGCAGCGCCGCCATGCCAGGCGTGACAGTCACTTGGTCGTGCTTCTCGTCGTATCCGGGGGCAGTCACGGTGACCTCCTGGAGGCCTACCAGGACCTCGGCGACCGTGAAGCGCCCGGCAGCGTCGGTGATCACGGGCGGGCGGTCGCCGATTGTCACCTGGGCGCCGGGGACCGGTGTCTCGATGCCCACCTGTACCACCACGCCGGTCACCGAAACGCGAGTAGTCCCGCTAAGCAGGGACAGATTCACGGCCGGGTTGACTCCCACCGAGTCGGCGATTACTGTGAGCGCCCGCGTGGCCTCCAGGTAGCCGGTGGCCTGGGCCACCGCCGTCACGTTGCCGGCGGGGACGCCGCCGAACTTGTAGTAGCCCTGCGCGTCGGTAAAGCCGTTGACTGGCTCGCCGCCGGCCGGAGTGAAGGCGACCAGCGCGTTGGCGATCGGTTGACCGCCGCCCTGGGCGGTCACTCTGCCTTGCACGGTGCCGGTCCGC
>CALFVE010000052.1 GCA_937928475.1 uncultured bacterium
GCGTCCCCATGCCCCCTCCCGCCCTTCGCTTCGCTCAGGGCACCCTCCCTCGCGAGGCGGGAGAGGGCAGGGGGACACTGCAAACAATGTGCCTTCTCGTCCACCCGATCACGGCAGATCAGCGCAGAGGCCACCCCTGCGAGGGGGCTCCCACCTATAGGTAGAGCCCTGCCACTCCTACCACTAGCAGACTCACAAACCCCGCCGGGATAAGCAGTTTCCAGGCGAGGCTCATCAACTGATCCACCCGCAAGCGCGGCAGAGTCCAGCGCACCCAGAACAGGAACAACACCACAACCATCGCCTTCCCCACCAGCCAGAGGACCCCCGGCAGATGGAGCGGATCGGGGTACCCGAAGGGCGAACTCCACCCGCCCAGGAACAGCACGGCGAAGATCAACCCCACGAGGAAGTTGTTACTGAACTCCGCTAGGAAATACAAGGCGAACTTCATCCCTGAGTACTCAGTATGGTAGCCCGCCACCAACTCGCTCTCAGCCTCGGGGATGTCAAAGGGCGTGACGTTGATCTCGGCGGCCGCCGCCATCAGGTAGAGGAGCAGCGGCAGCCACAGCCAGGGCTTCCAGATATTCCAGGTGAGCAGCCCCAGGCTCTTCTGTTGCTCGGTGATGGCGCCCAGCGACAGCGAGCCGGCCATAAGCACCACGCATACCATCGCGAGCAGCATGGGAATCTCGTAGGAGATCATCTGCGCTGCTCCGCGCAGCGCTCCCAGCAGCGACCACTTGTTGTTCGAACCCCAGCCCCCCATCAGTATCCCGATGACGCCCAGGGAGGAGAAGGCCAGCAGGTACAGGACCCCAATGTTGAGGTCCACGAACCGTGCCATGGTCGTCTGCTCGTCCCAGGGCACGACCAGATAGCCCATGGTGCAGACCATGAAGAAGACGATCGGCCCCAGCGTATGCAGCACCTTGTCGGCTCCGGCGGGGACAATGTCCTCCTTCTGGAGCAACTTTAGGGCGTCCATTACGGTCTGGAAGATGCCCCAAGGCCCTACCCGTTCCGGTCCGATCCGGCCCTGAATGTAAGCGGCCTCCTTGCGCAGTACGTAGATCAGCACCAGGGCCACTACGGCGATGAGGACCAGGATCACCAGGGCGCCTACAATCCAGGCCAGGATGTCCACGAACACCAGGGGGACATGCCAGGCGCTGAACCAGCGGGTGACCAGTTGGCGCAGCCAGTTGCTGAGGAAACCGATAGGACTCATGACACTGGCCACAAAGTCGCAAGTCGAAAGTCGAATGTCGAAAGTCGGAAGCCCGGAACGGGGAGCCTGACTGATGCCAACTCAGCGCGTCGCCCGGTTGAGTTTCTGGTGGAGTCCACACAGCATGGCGTCAATAACGTCAATATCCGCATGTAGTTGCGTTGTCTGGGGCTGTCCCAGGTACTGAAACGGTAGGCGAGTTCAAGGAGGGTACGCAACTCAGCTAGGGAACCACGGGCCACGCTGATGAAATGGCGAAACTCGGTTATGCCGAAGCGCCCCGCTCCCTCGGCAATGTTGGCCGGTACGGACACGGCCGCGCGCCTGATCTGACTCGTCAGGCCGAAGAGCTTCTCTTTCGGGAAAGTGCGGGTGGCTCTGTACACGGCCTGCGCCAGATCACACGCCTTCTGCCACACCACCAGGTCACGGTAGCTGCTTATCTCCTCGCTTATCGGAAAGCTCCTCTCCGTCCCCGCCTTCCGGCTTCGGACTGTTCGCTCTCGACTTTCGCCGTTCGACATTCGACATCCGACATTCGACATCCGACTTCCCTACCGATCCACATCCCCCAGCACAATGTCTACGCTCCCCAGGATCGCCACCAGGTCGGCCACCCAGGCGTTCCTGCACATCTCCGGGTAGGCTTGCAGATTGTAGTAACTGGGGGTGCGCATGTGCAGTCGGTAGGGCCGATCGCTGCCATCAGAGATCAGGTAGCAGCCGAGTTCCCCGCGGGGCGATTCTACCCGCACGTATACCTCGCCCGCCGGTGGTCGCAGGCGCCGGGGGACCTTCACATTCACCTCGCCTTCCGGCAGTTTCTCCAGACACTGCCGCAAGATGCGCACGCTCTGATACATCTCCTCCTGGCGCACCTTGTGCCGGGCCATGGCATCGCCCTGAGGGAAAGTGGGAATGTCGAACTCCAGCTCCGGATAGACATAATAGGGCGCCGCCCGTCGCACGTCATAGGCGATCCCGCTGCCGCGCAGCGTCGGCCCGGTTACGCCGTAGGCCAGGGCGACCTCAGGGGTCAATACCCCCACCCCTTCGGTACGGCTGCGGAAGATGCGGTTTTCCGTCAAGAGCGCGTTGTACTCCCCCAGGCGTTGCGGGAACTCCTCCAGGAACAGCCACAGTCCGTCGCAGAAGTCAGGGGGCAAGTCATTGCGCAGGCCCCCAATGCGGAAGTAGTGGTACAACAGCCTCTGCCCTGCCGCATGCTCAAACAGGTTCAGCAGCCGCTCGCGCTCGCGGAAGCAGTACAGCAGGACGGTAGTGGCGCCCGTGTCTATCGCCAGCGCGCCGTAGTAGACCAGGTGCGAGGCGATGCGGTTCATCTCCGCCATCATCACGCGGATATACTGGCAGCGCGGTGTCGGCTCGATACCCAGCAGGCTCTCCACCGCTCGCACGTAGACCAGTTCGTTGCCCATCGCGTTGAGGTAGTCGTAGCGATCGGCGTACGGGAGGTACTGCCGGTAGTCAAGCCGCTCGGCGATCTTCTCCAGCGAACTGTGCAGATATCCAATGTGCGGCTTGACGTGAACTACCCTTTCGCCGTCAATGGTGAGCACCAAGCGCAGCACCCCGTGGGTAGAGGGGTGCTGGGGCCCCATGTTGACCATGAGTTCTTCGGTTACGCAGGTGGGGTCAAAGGTCATTCTCTTCGCTTCCCCGTGGGGCAGGCTTCCCGCCCGCCCCACACGGAGACACCTACGCGGATTCCTCCTCCACCCCC
>CALFVE010000053.1 GCA_937928475.1 uncultured bacterium
GGAATACCTCAAGACCTGGCACCGGCTCTACGGCTTGGAGTATCTGATCTTCCGCTACGGGAACGTCTACGGCCCCCGGCAGGACGCCCACGGCGAGGCGGGAGTAGTCGCTATCTTTGGGGGCTTGATGCTGGAAGGGAAGCAGCCCACCATCTTCGGCCAGGGGCACAAGACGCGAGACTACGTGTACGTAGACGACGTGGTCGAGGCCAACGTGCTCGCGCTTACTGGCCCGGCTAACGATACCTTCAACCTCGCGACCGGCCAGCAGACCACCGACCAGCAGGTCTTCGAGGCTGTCGCCGCGGCGGCCGGCTATGCGGGGCCGCCGCTCTACGGCCCGGAGCGTCTCGGCGACTTGCAGCACTCGTGCCTGGACATCACCAAGGCGCGGGAAGTCCTCCGCTGGCAACCGCGCGTGGAGTTTGCCGAAGGAGTCGAGCGGACCATCGCCTTCCTGCGGGGCGGAGCGCAGGCACCCGGTTGAGCCGCGGCTTGGCGAAACAGCCCGTACAGAAGGGTCTAAGGCAGACCCGAAAAGGAGACCTTCCCGATGCGGCACAAGTTTCTTGCAGTTGTGGTCCTGGCGATCGCCGCACCCGCCTGCCTCGCTGAGATAACCCTCACCAGGGGAGCAGACGGCTTTTTCACAGCCACCACGCCAAATTACAGCGCTCGGGTTGGCCCCGACGGAAACCTGCACTCCCTGATCAGTGACGGAACCGAGTTCCTGCTCGACGGCTACAAGGGCTTGGTCGGCGGCGGGTATCTCACCATCACCGAGGGGCCCGAGTGGTCCGTCGAGGTGTTCCGATTCGGCCAGGTCGAGCAGGCCGGACCGGACGCGGTGGTGGCCACCGCCGACAAGCACCGACTCATCTACAAGTTCCTCCCCGACGCCATTGAACTCTCCTTCGCGCACACCGCCCCGCCTACCGTCTACCACTTCGTCCTCAATCCGGCGCTAAAGGACATGCTGGAAAAGAACTCGGGGGAGACGATCGCTCCCAAGACCGTCTGGCGCGAGGGCGTGCCCATGCTCTTCAATGAACGCGGCGCCAACGTCACCTTCCCCGCCGGGGTTTTGTACTACATTGCCAAGAACGCGCGCGACAAACCGGACACAGACCCTGAGGTGCTCCAGGTCTGGATGCCCCAGACCTGGCAGGACAACGTGATCACCCAGCGGCTCATCATTCACGCGAAGCCCACGGTGGCCGACACTCTGCAGGCCACCCTCGCGGTCTCGCCCGCCAACCATCTCTTTCCCGGGGGCAGGCCCGCGGAACTCGCTCTCGTTGGGAAGACGCGCGTCCCCGGGCTTGAGTGCGATGCGCAGGCGGAACTGATCGCCACCGACTTCCTTACCAAACGAGAGGTCTTCCGGGAAACAAGGCCGCTGCGGATTGCGGCCCTGGCGGCCGGCGAGGTCCGCTTTACCCTCACGCCTCCGCCCGGGTTCTATGAGGGGGTACTGACCGTTAAGCAAGGTGAAGAAACGCTCGCCACACGCACCTTCCCTTTCGCCTACGACCTCGCCCATATGCTCCCACCGGAGCGCCCGGCGGACTTTGACCAGTTCTGGGACGACACCCTCGCCGAGCAGGACAAGATTCCACCCGATTGGCAACTGGCCCTGGAAAAAGAGACCGCCGACTACCGGCTTTACCGCACCGTCTTCACCGGCCTGTTCGGCCGCAAGTTCCACGCCTGGCTGTCGGTGCCGGTGCGGGAAGGCAAGTACCCCGGCACCCTGACGCTGCCGCCCAGCGGCATCAACGTGGCCTATCTCCCCTCGCTGGGACCGGGGATTGTGGGGATGAGCCTCGCCATCGCGGGACAGGAGTTGACCCCGCCGCCCGACGGCAAGTTCCCGCCCGATCCCTACTTCCGCTTGGGCTGGGACTACTTCCGCACCGGCATTGACTCCCGCGAGACCTGGTACTACCGCGCCGTCTACGCGGCCTGCAGCCGGGCGGTGGACCTGCTCGCCTCGCGCCCGGAGACAGACGTTACGCGTATCTTCGTAAGCGGCGGTTCCCAAGGCGGAGGGTTGGCCTTTATCACCGCCGCGCTGAATCCGAAGGTCACAATGGCGGTAGGCAACAGCCCGGGCCTCTTCGGTCTGGAGTGGAAACTTCGCCACCTGGGCCCGGCCTACTGGCCGCCGATTGATCCGGTGGACGAGAACAGCCAGCCGATTACTGATCCGGACCTGCTGGAGAAGCGCGTCGCGGTGGTGCGCTATGGGGACGGCGCCAATTTCGCGCCGCGCCTCAAGTGTGCGGTGTTGCTCAACCTGGGCTTGCAGGATCACGTAACCTCGCCGGTGGGGGCCCTGGCGAGTTGGTCACGGCTGGAGGACGCCTCGGTGCGGGCGATTCTGGCTGACTCCTGGGGCGGGCACAATGGCCCCCGGGGAGGTCAGGCCCTAACCAGCGCCTGGCTAGCCGCGCTGGTTGACGGCCAGGTCTCTCGCGTGCTTGATCTGCGACCGGCGGACTCTCTGCCGGTCCTCGTCGAGGCGAGAAGGTAGCACAGGCTCAGGCTATAAGCGGGGGTGCGCCCCGGCTGTCTTGCTGCGGATGCCCCGGAGCGAGGCAGGGCGGCGCGCAGCCTGCCGAGGCTCAGGCGGGGCGCCGAGGCCCGCAGGGCCAGGATAGCGGTAGGCCTGTACCACGCGGTAGCCGGTCGGGCGGCTGATGCCGAAATCGCCACATAGCGGGCCATGGCGTCTCCCTCGCGCAGGTAAGCGTGCGCGAAAGCCAGGCAACGGTCGAGCATACCGGCCTTTTGCTAAGGGATGGGGTCACCGCCGTGCCTGGGTGTAGGCCATGTCGCCGGTCTGAAGTGTAAACCATGTCACCGTACGTAGGCAAGCGTGGCGGGCTGAGGAGTGGATCTCCCCGCGGCTGGGCTGGAGTCTGAACAATCATGCCTTCCATTCACACTCTCAAGACGGGCATCTCAGGAGTGCGGGGCGTAGTGGGTGAGTCGTTCACTCCCCGCCTGGTCTCTGCCTTCGGGCAGGCCTTCGGCACCTACCTGGACGGCGGGCGGGTGGCGCTGGCCCGCGATACCCGGCCCAGTGGGGAAATGGCTCGCGAGGCGCTCATCGGGGCGCTGCTCTCCGCCGGCTGCGACGTGGTAGACTTGGGGATAGTCCCGGTACCGACCTTGCAGATAGCGGTAGCCCGCGACGACCAACTCGACGGGGGCGTCGCGATCACTGCCAGCCACAACCCGCAGGAGTGGAACGCACTCAAGTTCATCCGCGCCGACGGCGTGTTCCTCTATCCCTTCCAAGCCGAGGAATTGCTCGACATCTTCCACCAGGGGGACTTCACTCTGGTCCCTAACGAGGCGATCGGCGGCGTAACCCAGGACCCGGATGCTTGTGCGCGCCATCTGCGGCTTCTCTTGGAGCATACCGACGTGGACCTGATCCGCGGCCGGCGCTTCCGGGTGGTGGTGGACTGCGGCAACGGCGCGGGGACGCAACTCGCGCCGCAACTGCTGGAGGCGTTGGGCTGCGAGGTCACGGTTATTAACGGCGAGCCGACCGGACATTTCGCCCGCCCCCCGGAACCGATACCGCCACACTTACAGGGCCTCTGCGAAGCCGTACGGAGACACGGGGCGGACCTGGGCTTTGCCCAGGACGCCGACGCCGACCGCCTGGCCCTGGTTACCGAACAGGGCGAGGCCATCAGCGAGGAGTTGACCGTGCCTTTGGCTGCCGAGGTCCTGGCCAGCCGGGAGCCGCTGCCGCTGGTCAGCAACCTGTCGGCCTCCCGCCTGTTGGAGGAGGTGGGGCGGCGCTGGCGCTGCCCGGTCTACCGCGCCCGGGTAGGCGAGATTAACGTCGTAGAGATGATGCAGTGGGCGGCTCGGACCTGGGCCGAGGCCGGCCACTCGCCCCGCGTCTTCGGCGGAGAGGGCAACGGCGGAGTGATTGACCCCCAGATCCATTACTGCCGCGACTCGCACCGGGGGATGTGTCTGATCTTGGAAGGCCTGGCGCGCCAGGAGTCCACCCTCTCGGAATGGGTCGCCAGTTTTCCGCCTTCGGCGATGGTCAAACGGCGGGTGGACTGCCCCGCCGCGCGGGTGCAGCGGGTGCAACTGGCCCTGCGCGCGGCCTACGCAGAGCAGGGGGTGCTCGACGAGACGGAGGGCCTACGCATCACGTGGCCCGACGGCTCCTGGCTGCACATTCGGCCCAGCAACACGGAGCCGATTATCCGGGTGACCGCTGAGGCCGACGACGAGGCTGCCGCCGCGGCCCTGGCCGAGCGAGCCGAAAATCTGATCCGAAAGGTCTTGAGCGAAAAGGCCTCTTCTCGGCTTTCGTGAGGGCTTTCAAGAAGAAAACCGCACAGTGAAGGAGCGCCAGCGAAAGGGAATCGTGATGACCTCCTACGAAATCGTGCGTCGCGCTATTGAGTTTGGCTCACCGGAGCGCCTCCCCGTCCGCTGTGCCGCGCTGGGCATTGACGACACCTGCTGGGTGCCCTTGCAAGCCGCCGCCGGCTGGGAGCCGCCTGCGCCGAATGTGGACGAATGGGGTTGCCTCTGGCACAAGCCCGACCCGGAGTCAGGAATTGTGAACATGGGTCAGCCCAAGGGACATCCCCTAGCCGACCTGAATCACCTCGACGACTACCCCTGGCCCGATCCCTTTGATGACAACCGCTTCGCGCTCATCGAGGAGGCCCTGGCGCAGGCGGGCGACAAGTACGTCATGGTCGGCGTGGGCTTCACCTTCTTCGAGCGTATGCATTATCTGTACGGCATGGACAAACTGTTCGTGGCCATGTACGAGCAGCCGGAGAAAGTGCATGAACTGGCCGAGCGCGTGGTGGCCTTCCCTATCGGCATAGCCCAGGAGATCGGCAGGCGCTTCCGGGGACGCATTCACGGTATGGGCATGACCGACGACTGGGGCACGCAAAAGACACACTTCATCCGCATTCCCATGTGGCGGGAGTTCTTCAAGGAGCGCTACCGGCGACTGTTCACAGCCATTCACGAGGCGGGGATGCACGCCTGGATGCACTCCTGCGGGCACGTCAACGAGGTTATCGGCGAGTGGATTGACTGCGGCCTAGACGTGGTCAATCTCCAGCAGCCGCGTAACCTGGGCATTGAAGCGATTGGCGCGCGCTACCGAGGCAAGATCTGCTTTGAAACCACCTGCGACATTCAGATGACGCTGCCCTGGAAGTCGGCGGAGGAGATTCGGGAGGAGGCGCATCTGTTGCTGGAGCACTGGAGCACGCCGCAAGGGGGATTTATCCTCAGCGACTACGGGCCCGGCGAGGCGATCGGGGTTACTCCCGAGAAGAAGCGGATCATGCTGGAGGCCTTCTGCGAACTGGCCGCGCCGGGGGTGAAGGTACCCTAGTGACCAGTCGGGAAATGCTTCTGCCCAATCTGCTGCTTCTGTGAGGGGAAGGGATATACGGCAGCAGCGTGGTGTGCACCTGACTGATATCGCACCAACTCGCCGTCTTTGCCTCAACCGCGCACTGTCCGTTCAAGGAACATGAGAGCCCATATTCTCATAACCGACCACAATACTTTTCCTGTAGTCCGCGACAATGGTTTCTGGGGCGTCGGGGTCCCCGGTATCCCCGGCAGCATATCCGAGGTAATCCAAGCCAATCTGCAGGAGCCCAGGAAGCCCTATTTCCGCATGATCGCGGACATCCTAGGCACACGGATAGGTGACCCGGTCTTCCTGTATGAGCGGGAAGTCGGATTTCACGGCGTCTACAAAGTCGCCAGTGCGCCGTTTTTTGACCCCACCCCCATCGGGTGCATTGATGGCACCTGGCCCTTGCGGATAGAGATCGAACCCTTGCACTTCTTTCCACAACCTGTTCCGGAGGACTATCTTTTCTCCACGAAGGAATACGAAAGCAAGTTTTGGGGTTGGTTCTACCGGAAGATCCAAGGACCTCGCGGGGTAAACACTATTGACCCGGAAGCCGCCGAGGCTCTCATGGAGCTCTTGGTGAAAGTCAATGGCAACGCCCGGGATGAAGGATACGCCACTCGTTCCTACCCTGCAAGCAGTAGAGAGCCTATTGCGCTTCCGCTAGAAAGCGGCGGAGCACTTCCGCTGGAGGACATGCTCCGGGCCTGGCTGATCGCAAACCTAGACGCCCCGGAAAGAGAAGACATCCGCAGCATCCTGGGCCCGAGTGAAGACCTTGAGTGGTTTGCGAACAACGTTCCCTACCACGTCACGCGGAAAGCCATTGATATTCTCTGCTACCACAGGAATGCGAAGTACACGGGCTTCCCTCTGAGGTACAAGTTCAGTGTGCTGGAGTTGAAGCGCGGCCCCGCCAACGATCGCGCCGTTTCCCGGCTTGTCGATTACTGCAAGTGGGTGGCCGGACGGCTTGCCGGGAGCGACATTGAGACAGTCCAGCCTATCCTCATAGCGTCTCGCTTTCAGACAAGCGCAATACAAAGGGCTTCCAACAGCGACTTCAGCCAGAGAGGTATCATCCTCGTTAGTTACGCCATCCGCAACAACGAAATCCACTTTACCAAAGAGGAAATGTGATGAGCCCCGAGCAGGAGCCTGAGGTCACCGTGTACCGTGCCTACTACTTCTACGATGGCCACGAGCGGGTCTACCTGGACTGGGGTGAGACTGGGCTCCTTCCCAATCCGGGAGACGCGTTTGACCACCCCACCAAAGAG
>CALFVE010000054.1 GCA_937928475.1 uncultured bacterium
GTCCGGGTTGGCGGTGTAGAACCACCCGGGGCCATCCATTTCCCGTATCATCATCATCTCGGCGGGGTTGTAGATCGCGTCTTGCTTTGGCGGCGGATCGGGCCAGTTAGTCGGCAGATAGCATCCGGGCCCGCCTCTGATGGCGCCCAGGCAGGGGTTGTTCTGGTAGTCGCAATACGCAAAGGGTCCTACGGGGCCCCACCCGGTGGTGCCGATCCAAGGGGTGGTGTTGCTCGAAGGACAGGCGTAGATCTGCAGGTTCTTCACGTAGGGGTAGATTTTCCCCAGCGCGTTGGAGCCGATACTAGGGTTTCCCAGGCGCGGGGAAAACGGCTGTCGTAGTCGCTGACATACATCAGTTCGCCCAGCGCCAATTGCTTGATGTTACTCAAGCAGCTGTTCTGCTGGGCCTTCGCGCGAGCGCGGGCGAAGACGGGGAACAGAATTGCTGCCAGGATCGCGATAATCGCGATGACTACCAGCAATTCGATCAGCGTGAATCCGCGAGTCTTGGGCATGGCTTGGGAGCCTCCTTTCATGATGGGCGCGGTGATACTTACGCCATGCGGGCTATTATGCCACCATGCCCAATGATTGTCAAGTGCCTTTTTGCTGTGAGCGTCGGCCTCCCGATTCCGGCGCTGCGGATGGCCCAGTCCCCTCTGCCCTCCGAGACGCTAAAGCGAACGAGGCGGCTCCCGAAGGAGCCGCCTCGCGCACGCCTCGGTTCAGCCTCTCGGAGAGTTACGGCGTGTTATTCCAGCCGCCGCTGCCGTCGAAGGCATACAGTTTCTCGCGGGACATCCACTTGCAGTGCCCATCCACAAAGGCGATATTGCCACCGTTGTTGTGCCGGGTCTCGATGTTGGGCCACTTCGAGTTGGGGTTGTAGGCCGCATAATCCCAGGGATTGGGGCCCACGTACGCGCCCTCGGCATAGGCCTTGTCCGGATTGTACGTGTAGAACCACCCCGGCGCATCGGTCGCCTTGATCATAATCATTTCCGCAGGTCGGTACACCGCTGCCTGCTTGAGAGGAATGAGCCAGCCGCTAATGCAGCCGCCGCCGCCGTCCATCGCCCCCAGGCACCCGTTCATCGCATAGTCAGCATAGACCATTGGGTCCGGCCCCCAACCACCTGGCGGAATCATGTAAGCATCGGTGTTGCTGGCCGGACACGCATACAGTTGCAGGTTCTTGACGTAGGGGTAGATCTCGCCCGTCCAGTGGAGCCGCGCGCCGCCTACCTGACTCCCGCCTACGTAGTACACCGTAGACCAGCCGAAGGGGAAGCGATCATCGTAGTCGCTCACGTACATCAACGTGCCCAGTGAGAGCTGCTTGATGTTGCTCAAGCAGTTGTTCTGCTGGGCCTTCGCCCGCGCACGGGCGAACACCGGAAAGAGAATCGCCGCCAAGATTGCGATAATCGCAATCACCACCAACAACTCGATCAAGGTGAAACCATGTGCCCTGCGCATTGTCCGTGACCTCCGGCGGCTGAAGAGTTATGGGTTCTCCCGCAGCCGCAACACACCACTTGCGGTATGTTTCCACGTGGAGGAGCAAATACCTTCTCAAGGTTCGAAATCCGACACAACGATCTCCCGTCCCTGCCGTGCCGAGCGGTAGACCCCCTCCAGCACCGCTTGCAACCGCAGCGATTCTTCCAACGGCACCAGGGGCGCTTTGCCCAGCAGCACCGCCTCGGCGAAGTTGACTAGTTCTCGGTGCCGCGCGCCCCGATGGTCGGGGTCGAGATGCGGCCGCAACTCCGCTGGGGCGCCGTCCAGGGTCAGGAAAACAGTCGTTCCCTCCCCGCCGTCAATCATCACACCTCCTTTCGTACCGCGGATCTCTACCTGGACGACCTCCCCTGGCACGAAGCCCTTCTCCATGACCTCGCAGGTGAGCGTCGTGCCTCCCGCCAGGCGCACGAAGGCGCAGGCCCAGTCCTCGACGTCGCCGCTGTCCAGCACGTAGCGGCCCGCGTTGGCCGAGACCCGCTCCGGCGCGGGAAAGCCCGCCAGCCACAGGGCCAGGTCCATCACGTGCACGCCCAGGTCAATCAGCGGGCCCCCGCCGGAGAGCCGCCGCTCGCGGAACCACTTCCCCTCGGTCAAGGGTCGGCGGCGCAGCCAGCGCGTATGCAGCGCGTAGATATTGCCTAGCAGGCCGCCCTCAATCTGTCCCTTCAGCCAGGTGGCATCCCGGCGGAAGCGCTGATTCTGAGCGACCATGAACAGCCGTCCGGTCTCCTGCGCCGCGCGGTAGATGCGCTTGGCGGCGGCCAGGCTCTCCGCCATCGGCTTCTCGCATAGCACGTGGCAGCCGGCCTGCATGGCCGCGATCGCGGCGGGCGCATGGAAGACGTTCGGCGTAGCGATGAAAACGGCGTCCATCGGCACGGCCCGAAGCATCTCTTGATAGTCGGCAAAGAGCGCCTGCTCGGGAAGCACCTCTGCCGCTCGACAGCGCATCTCCGCGCTGGGGTCGGCACCCGCGACCGGCTCGAAGTAGTCCAGTTGCAGGCAATCGCGGAGGGTGAGTTGCCCGATGCCCCCGAGGCCAATGAGCCCGAGGCGGAGACAAGTCTTCTTTCTCATAAGACCCTCCTGAGTTGGGGAGTAGCAAGCGGCGGAGAGAGTCCAGCCTACGCCAGGCACGTGCCGCCAAGCGGCTAGCCGCCCCGCGAAGCAGCAAAGGCGTCGCGCCTGCTGCACCTCACCCCCGGCCCCTCTCCTGGCACGAGAGGGGAGCGGGGCGCCGCCACCGGCCTCACCCCCGGCCCCTCTCCCTCGGCGCGCGGACGCGGCCTCGGGAGAGGGGAGCGAGGCACCGCCACCCCCGACGGGCGCGGACGCCTGTCGTCCCGAACCCGGTCCCCCTTCCGGGCACCACCGCGACCGCCTCCCCGGCCGCCTCTCCAACTGCCGCTGCCACTGCCTCTGCAGCTGCCTTCAGCCGCTGTTCCGCCGCCGTTGTGCGGCCGTTGTACTGCCGCCCTGCTGCCGTTCCGCCTTCCCTCGCAGCACCTGCGCCCCTGTCCACATGAACCACAGGCTCAAGGCGACAATGGCGGCGCCGCAGACCAGCACCAGCCCGCCGTAGACCCTCGGGCTGAGCAGGCCCTGGCCGCTGACCAAGACCAGACCCACGGCAGTGTACCAGACGAAGTCCGACAGCTCGTGGCCGCAGTAAAAGGACAGATACTCGCTCGCGCTGCGCGGAGCCAGTTGCGCCATGCTCCCCGCCCCCACGGTTGCCCACCAGGGAGCAAAGGTGGGATTGGTCGCCGACACCACCGCACCAGCCAGAATCAGCCCCCAGGGCGGAAGCGCGGCGGTGGCCCCGGCGCTGGCTAGGGCCAGGCCCCCGGCGCTGCGCAGCATGTCCAGGCCCATCACGAGCAGCACGGCGCCGCCGATCAGGCTGATCAGGCCGCGCGGCCAGCGCCGGCGGAGCGCCTGCACCAGCCCGAGAATGAGCAGCACCACTACCACGAGTTCCAGGGCACCATGTCCCACGATGAGCAGCGGCCCCACCAACCAGGAGCCCTGCAGGGAGACCTGCCCGATGGTCAGGGCCAGCAGCGGTCCCGGCATCAGCGCCCCTGAGAAGCCGGTGAGGAAGGCGAGACCGAAGATTTTGGCGACGCGCATAGGCGCAGCGGGTTTCTTCAGAGCAAGGGAATGCACCTGCAAACGGGGAACTTGAGGCGTAGTCGGCTGTCCATACACCACAGGAGGCCGGGCCCGGCTCCCACGAACCAATCGAGGAGGCGTGTTGCCATGAATCGAGGCCGATTGTTGCTCCTACTGCTTGCCCTAGTCGCGATGGGCGGGGTCGTTGGTTTGGTGCATCTGGCCCTTGCTGCGGACGGC
>CALFVE010000055.1 GCA_937928475.1 uncultured bacterium
GAGGTCGGCGCCATGAACCGCTCCATGGGCTGGGCCACCGGGCGCATGATCCTGACCCGCCTGTACCCCAGCGATCCGCGCAACCCCGAGCGGATCGCTTACGCCCAGCAGGTCTGGAACGACTGGTATCAATACCGCGACACTGACGAGAACGCCGAGGGCTACAACGCCATCTGGCTGAGTTACCTAGTTTTCTGGCTGGAGGCGATGGGTCAGGAGTACCTGTACAATGACCCCGCGATCCGCCGGCTGTTCTATCGGTTCCTCCACCAAGCCTCGCCCCTAGGCGTCATGCCCTACTACGGAGACGAGTGCGGCTGGAACAACGCGCCCGGCCGCTGGATCGCCCTGCTGGAGAAGTGGGCGACGGTCTACGGCGATGGCCGCTTCCGCTGGGTGGCCCACCGCATGTTTGAGTACACCGCCGCCCAGGAAACCCAGATGTGGCAGTGGGGCAACATCAACATAGATACGGCCGACGCGCTGATGAACGCGTATCTGGCCGCCAACGATAGCCTTCCCGCGCGCCGGCCGGACAACATCGGCAGTGTGCTCACCACCCGCCGGGAGGCCCATCTGTGCACGCGAGAGGAGCGCCAGGCCACCGGGTACTTTTTGTGGCTGCTGCCCGACACCATCCCCAACAAACTGATCTTCCGCGACGGCTGGCGGCCGGGGTCGACCTTCGCCCAGATCGAACTGTGTCCGCCCTACGGGCACGGACATAGTGACGCCGGCGGGATTGACTGCTTCATTTCCCAGGGCAGCGTGCTGCTTTCGGACACACCGTATCTGGTCAAGGACCACTCCTTTCATAACTGCTTCGTGGTCAAACGCCATCCGCCGCCGGAACGCGAGCGTTGGGATCACTGGGCCTTATTTGAGATGCGGACTTCCGTCCACGGGCTACGCCTCTTCCCCGATCCCGGGTATGCTCGCGTCCGCGTGACCAACTACATGGGCCAGCCGGTGACCCTCGACCGCCGGCTGTGGTTCTTCGGCGCCTCGGGGATGTGGGTGCAGGACCGGATTCAGTCCACGGCCCCCTACACCGCCAAGATCGGGCCGGCCTGGCAGACGCTCGGCATCTACGGCGTCTCCGGCCCTAACTGGGTCAATACCTGCTTCCAGAGCCTGCCGGTGGCCTATATCTGGGAAGAGAAGTACATGATGCAGTGGGACAACCGACCATACGACCTGCTGCTGTATTTCATCGGGCCCCGGGGATCCTCCCTCCAGGTGGACGACGTGACCAAAGACGACACCCGTGGCATCGTGGACCAGACGCTGATGAACAACTCCAAACTGCGGGTGTGGTGCCAGAAGATCGCGGCCTTGGCTCCGGGCCAGTCGGTGCGCTTCAGCACTCTACTCATGCCGCACCTGCCGACGCCGAATGCCCAGAACCTGGCTTCCCGGGTCCACGTGCTACGCGACACCACCGACTGTCAGGTGATTCGCCTGCCCGGCGGCACCGGGTTGACCCTGTGGGCGGGGATCAACGATCGCGGCCGACGCTTGACCGTGGGGGGCGTGGCCACCGACGCCACGCAGTTCCTGATCAAGCAGGGCCCCGGGGACAAACTGCGCTGGTACGTGTGCAACGGCTCTTATCTGACCTTCCGGGGTAACCGCCTGCTCGAGGGATCGGAGCGCACCACAGTGCACGGCGGCCCGTAAGCCCTCCGGCCGCAGGGCTCGGCAGGCAACCTCAGCCAAGAGACCACCCGCGAGGGTGGTCTCTTTCTGTTGCGGCGAAAAGCAGTTCGGTATTCCTCACAGCCCGACCCGCCGAACCTAGGCCTCGACGAGCGGCAGCAGCCGCATCGAGGCGCCTTTTTCCTCCCCTGCTACTTGCTCAAACCCCGGCGCCCGGAATTTCATTACCTCCGCCAGCGGATAGCGGCAACAGTAACCGAACCGATTCTTGCCCTCGTTGGCCACCAGCGGCAGGCTCAGCAACTCGCGGAACTGGATAAGCAGGTCCATGGTAACTTCGCCCTCGGCGCCGTCGCTCCGATTCACAAAAAGCGTCATCCAGTCCCGGTCGTACTCAAACTGGGGGTCGCCGAGGCCGTTGCCGACCGCCGAGGCCAGGGAGGTGTCCGCCAGTTCGTCCACCGACCGAGTGTACAGGATGCCCGACTGCCCCTTGAGCACCCACCCGTACAGACCGCGCTGCCACATGAAGAGCAAGTTGTGGGCCATGGACACCTGCTCGTTGGCCAGACCAGTGGTGGGAATCCCGCGCGCGTCCCGACGGGCCTCGTAGAAGGAGTTCTGCACAGCGGCGTCATCCCCAAAGGCGAGAACGTTGTGGTGGACCTTCACGTTGGTATAGGGGCGGCAGTACACGCCGGAGCCACCGGAACTGGTCTTCCAGGCGAAGAGGAAGGTGTTGTGGTGGACCTCAAAGTCCGCCCGGTTGCCGTCCTTGTCGCTCTTGCAGGTGAGATCCAGGTGGTGCTGCACCGAGTTCACAAACACATTGTTGTAGATCTCGAAACGCGCTCCCGGCTTGGCCTGGGCGATGACACCGGGGCTGACGCCGGGATTGAGCAGGGTGCAATTGCGGATGATCCCCACACCCTTCTCCAGAATGACGAAAATGAGCGGATCGTTGGGGGTCTTGTCGGTGCGCAGGGAGGGGTTGCCCGGCTCGTCCAGATAGGAGTTGCGCGGTCCGCCGTCCAGGGTCAGCCCGTCAATCACGATCCCTGAAACCCCGGCGGCGTACTGCGCACTGGCGTCCTTGGTGGCCTCCAGTTCCGGCCCCGGGACCCGCCGGGTGCTGTTGTTGGGCGAGTCGTCGAAGGCCAGCAGCGTGACATGAACGAAGGGATCCCGCTCCGCGAAGTCATCGCTGTATCCGCCCATCAGCGTCAGGTTATTCGTCTCCACGTTCCAGTGCCCGCTGCCCGCCTCTCCGGGATAGTGCCCCTCGGCAATACGGACGATGTCGCCCGGCTGCGCCTTGCCGAGGGCGTAACCGAGGTTCTTGTACGGACTGGCGATAGTGCCTTCGCCCATCTTGTTCTGGCCGCGAGCAATGGAAACATAGATGTCCGCCGCGCTAGCGGCGGACATCACGACGACGGCGAGAACGACGGCCAGCACACTGCTCCTGATTTTGGGCATATCGTGCCTCCTCGGCCCCTCTCCGGGGCCAGTTTCTGCCCAGCACTCATGCTGGGAGGTGCGAGTGACTGCATTTCGCCCCGGGGAGGGCGGTTCCCTCCTGCCCAAGTCCCCCCGGGGTCAGTTCGCCTTCAACCCCCGCTTCGCCAGGATCTTGTACTGCATGGCGTGGATTTTGGTGGCCGGGCCCGATTCCCGTTGGTCCCAGCCCGCGGTGGCCAGGCTGCGCAGGTCAGGGGCGAACAGGCCAGTGCTGGACTCGCGGCTGAGAATGTCCAGGCTCCCCTTGTACAGTAGCACCCGATACTTGCCGTTCACCGCCCATTGGCTGTTGGCGCAGAAGGCGGCGCAGTCCTCGGTAACCGGGTGATACCAGCCGCCGTGGTAGACCATGTACGCCCACTGGCGCTCCACCTGGGGCTTGAACTGGATCTGCTCCTTGGTCAGGCAGAGTTGCTCCAGGTCGCGGTGCAGCGTCAGGATGATGGTCGCGGCCGGCGCCTCGTAAACCTCCCGCGACTTCAGGCCGATCATCCCGTCCTCGAACATGTCAATCTTGCCGATCGAGTTCTCCCCGCCGACCTGGTTTAGGTAATGGATAATATCCTTCAGGCCGCTGACCGTCTCCGCGTCGCTCGCCGCCCGCACCGGCAGGCCCTCCACGAACTCGATCTCTAACTCGGTGGGCTTATCGGGGGCGTTCTCCGGGTACTTCCACCAGATGTAGTCCTCCTGGGCGATGCGCATCTGCAGGTTGTCCACCTCGCCGGAACCGATGGAGCGGCACCACATAGTCAAGTCGTCGCCGATGCCCGGCTTGAAGGGGATGCCGTACTGGGCCGAGAGTTCCTTCTCCTGGGCGCGGGTGAAGTTGAAATCGCGCACCGGCACGATTACCTTGAGATCCGGCGCGAACATGGAGAAGACGTTGTTCATGCGGTACTGGTCATTGCCCTTGCCGGTAGAGCCCTCGCAGATGGCGTCACAGCCCTGCGCGACGGCGAACTCGGCCACCCGCCGGGCGATCAGTTGCCGGGTCATGGAGGTCGCCACCGGATAGCCCTCGTAACTGGAGTTGGCGTAGATGGCGCGGGTGATGAAGTCGTTGACGAATTCGTCGGTGCACTCGATCAGGTGCCAGGGGACGCCGCACAGTTCCGCCTTGCTGCGGGCTTCCTCCAGTTCCTGCTCGGTGAGGCCGACGTTGCAGGTGACGGCGAGCACTTCCTCCGCGCCGTAGTACTCGGGCAAGAGTTTCAGGGCCAGGGCCGAGTCCAGCCCCCCGGAGTAGGCCACGGCCACCTTCTTGCACTGGGGCAGTTCGATGACATACTTGCCGGACAGGTCAGACATGAGGCATTCCTCCTAAGTGCGCCAGGGGGCACCGTTGTTGTCGTTACTCAGCGGCGAGGGAAGCGAGCAGTTCCTGCGCCTTCCTTCCGATGCGGTCTACCATCCGTTCGATCGCCATTTCGCCCAGTTCGGGCGAGGCATACACCCGGGGATCGCGGCCATAGATGCCCGCCGCCTGGCGGCCCTCGTCCGTCTCCAGATCCTCCCCAGCGATGCGCTCCATCTCCACCAAGTCGGGCCGCAGGGCCATGAGAATCGAGGTCTCCCAGTGGCCGGCATGGTCCATCCCGCCCAGAGGTTCCTCCTCGACACCCAAGCCCTCCATCTGCGCCCAGCCGGCGGCCTTGCCGCCGGCGCAGATGGCGTCCACGCCCTTGTGCAGGGAG
>CALFVE010000056.1 GCA_937928475.1 uncultured bacterium
GCTGCGCAGTCTGCGGGTGGAGGCGCTTGCCTTCACGCGCCGCCTCCCGGACCAGAGCCGGCGCCACCTGCTTCTTGCCGCCGGGGGAACAGGCGATGGCTTGCCCCTTGGCCTTTTCGAGGGCTTTCACTAGGCCTTCGCGGAGGGGAGGCTGCCGACCCTGGCCGGGGCCGGTCAGGAGGACCAGGGCCACGGTGGGCGCGAGCGAGGGGAAGGCCTTGGCCATCTGCTCCTGCACGTCTGCAGGCAGGTCCTCGGCGTCCTCGATTATCACGAGCCGCTGCGGAGAGAGCAGGGAGAGGGAAGTGGTCTCCTGGCGGAGCGCCTCCGCAGTCACCTCAGCGCCGCGCAGTCGCGTGATCGAGGTATCGCGGTCCTCCGGCGACAGGCGAGCCGCCACGATCTCGCACAGGGCCCGCTCGCGCAGCACCCGCGAGTCACCGAAAAGCAGATAGACCGGAGCGTCCGCCCGAATCTGAGAAGAGGAGGCTGCCATGTGGTGCGGAGGAGTTCACCGTCGCGGAGGGCGGAACCTTCTCCGCAGTGTGCGGAATTCGCGGGCCAGTCTCTGCGCCTGCTGGGTCGAGCCAGGCGTCGGGCCGTAGCGCAGTCGGTAAAAGGTCCGGGTCAACCTGCTCAGGCGGGGCAGACCCGCGGCCTGGGCCGCTCCGGGATGGGCCGCAGCGCGGTTGAGCATCTCTAGCGGGGTCTCGCCAGGGCGCGCGGCCAGGCCCAGCGAGGCGAGCAGGGCGGCGTTGGCGGCGCGACATTCCCGTGCAGCGTGCTCCCAGGGATACCGTCCGGCGTGGAAATGCAACAAGCGATGGCGTAGCAGGCGCGGGTCTACCGCCGCCAGAAAGACCAGCACCACTAGTGCAGCCGCCAGAGCGACTACCCCCACGGCCTTGGCGATGCGCCCGATCACGTACCAGGACTGACCCTTGCGCAAGAGGTCTAGCAGCGACTGCTCTTCCAGACTCTCCGCTGGCGAGGGGTTAAACGGCACCCAGCCGTATCCGGGGAAGTAGACCTCCACCCAAGCGTGGGCGTCTTTCCCTCGGATCACTTCCGTGCCAGTGTGGGGGTCATGCTCGCCGCTCACGAATCCCGTGGCCACCCGCGCCGGCACCTCCGCCAGCCGCAGCATTACCGCCATCGCCGTCGCAAACAGGTCGCAAGCCCCTCGGCGACTCTCCAGGAGGAAATACGCGGCGGCGTCTTTGCCAAGCGGCGTGATTGGCTCTCTCTCCGTGTAGTAACAGTTCGCTTCCAGGAACTGCTGGATCGCGACCGCCTTGTCGTAAGGGGTCTGGGCTCCAGCCACCACTTGCTCCACCAGTGCCGAGAGTGCGCTCTCTGTGGCCAGCGGGAGGTCTTCAATGTACAGCCTTCGCAGCCAGGGCGGGTAACTGGTGCCCGCGCGCCGAAGTTTTTCGGGGTCTGCCTCGGGGACCAGGGAGACCACCTGGTAAGCCATCCCCGGCAAGGACACCGGATTGGAAGTGAGACAGCCGTAATGATCCATGGTTAGGCTCGACATCCGAAAGTGCCACGGCCCGGGACCGAAGCGCACCTCCACGGGATGGGCCGCCGCCAGCACCGCCCCGCTGCTCGTGGACTCCACCCAGAAGCGTTGGCGGTTGAGCCGCTGGCCTGGCCTAGGAGTCCACGGCAGCGCGAACCAGTTGTCCGCCACCTGGGGCACCCGGTAGGCACTGGTGATCGTGCGTGCCCAACTGTGACCGTCGTAATGGTCATACACGTTGGTTCGCCAGAGTCCCGGGGCCTCGGCCTGAACGCGGAACAGCACCTGCTCGCTGAGCGTGGCCGGACCGGCGCCGACCGGCAGCCGAGAGGAGAGCAGGAAGTCGCCCTGCACCAACGCTCCCGCCCACGACCACATCGGGGACACGCGCATTCCCGGCCCGAAGGGGCTGGGAATGGTGAAATAAAGCAGGCTGCTGATCAGGAAGCCGGCCAGGCTGACGCCGACCAATACGGAGGCCCCGCTCGAGGCCTGGCTGCGGGCTACCCGCCACCACATGGTCGCCGGGCCCTCGGCGGCGCGAGCGGTGAGCGCGTCGTAACTCCACACCATGATGGTGGCGAACAGATAAATCAGGAAAGCGACCAGGAAGCCGGGCTCGAGGTTGACCACCCCGATCAGTCCGAAGAGGGCTAGCCCGCAAGCCGAAATGAAGATGAGGTTGCGCCGCCGGTACTGCAGGAAACTGAAGGCGACCAGTAACCAGACCAGCAGCACCGCCATGCTTAAGTTCTGATCGGACAGGGCCGAGAGAGGGTAGAAGAGGCTGGCCAGCGCCGAGCCGCTGCTCCGGATAGTGAAAACAGCCAGCGCCGCCACAATGATGCCCCCCGCCAGCCAGTCCAGGGGGAAGCAACGCTTGAGGTTGCGCAGACTGACCGCCAGCCCGGCCAGCAGCCCCAGGTGTGCCAGCAGCGAGAAACCGCTCTCCGCCAGGGTGGCGGTGACGGTGAAGACCGCGGCCTGGGCGCTCACCGCCGCCAGAAGCAGTAGCACCACCTGCGGATCAATTGCCCGCATCTCAGCCCGCCGCACGGAGCCACCCCCCCAGCACGCTCTCCAGGGCTTCGCCCGCCCTGATAACGTAAGCCCGTTGCCCCCGCCGGGTCAGGGCCTCGGCCAGAGCATGATACCGCTCATCCAGCGCGAGGCCGGGGCGCATCTCCAGTTCGAAGGTCGGAGCCGCCAGCAGGAACCACAGACCTCGCAGCCCGCGAGCGGCCAGGAGCCCGGCGGTGGCCAGCACTTCCTCCCCCACCTGAGGCGTGATCACGGCCACCGCGCTGCCTCGGGGCAGGCGCGCCAGGTGCTCCCGCATGACCTCGCTGAGCGGGCGAGCGCAGCCGGCATGGCAGCGGGCCAGCGCCTCCAGCAGCCGCCAGCGGTGATAGGGAGCAGAGTCACCTGGCACCGAGTAATCCCGATCCCCGCAGGCGATGAGGCCGGCGGTGCCCCCCCGCTCTAGCCCTTGCACCAGCAGGCTGGCCGCGATCGTCACGGCACACTCCAGGCTGGTCTCGTTGCCCCGGCCGGTATGCACTCCCTCGCTCAGGTCCACCACCACAGTGGCGCGCAGGCCCTCCGACTGCTCGCGCTCCACCAGAATCAACTTGTTGCGGTGGGCGCTGACCTTCCAGTGAATGTGGCGCAGGTCATCGCCCGGGGTGTATTCGCGTGTCCCCCGGGGGTCCACCCCGCCCGGCCGACGCTGGGTGCGGCGCAGCGTCGAACGCTCCGCCGGTCCCTGCGGCCACAGGTCGGGAAGCGGCACGACGCGCGGATACACCAGCAGTTCCGTGATCTCCGGGACTAACTGCTCAAACTCGTGCAGGCCCAGAGCGTCCGTGGTGAACAGCCGGATCGGCCCCAGCGGGAAGACCCCCCGACGCAAGGCCTGAAGCCGGTAGTGAAGCCGGCGCTCCTCGCCCGGGGCCAGGTCCAGAACCAACTGACTCGCATCGTCGGCGCTCAGTCCCTCCGGCAGGGTATCTTCCACCCAGAAAGCGGGGCGAGACCGGACGGTGGGGTTCGAGACAATTAGGCTCACTGTGCAGGTCTCGCGCGCGTTG
Source organism: uncultured bacterium (assembly GCA_937928475.1). Lineage (GTDB taxonomy): Bacteria > Armatimonadota > Zipacnadia > Zipacnadales > Zipacnadaceae > Zipacnadum. The sequence goes on from CALFVE010000056.1 coordinate 3,616, forward strand.
AGCCGGCCCGGGGCGCGGCGCCGGACCTCGAGGCCCCGCAGCAACGGCCGACTCATCAGGTAGGCCAGCGGGCTGAGTAGCGCCAGGGCGCTGGCCATGAACAGCATCTGCCGTATGTGCAGGGTGAGCCCCACCAGCAGCAGGAAGACACTGCCCCAGACCAGCATCTGTTTCTTTACCGTGCGGGTCATGGCTCGCTCCGGCGCCGGCCCAGGGGAGGCGGGTGGGCCGCCAAGATCTCTCGGATAATATCCTCCGCGCTCCGCCCCCGCATCTGCCAGTCGGGCGACAGACACAGACGGTGGGCCAGCGCCGCTACCGCCACCGAGCGGATGTCCTCCGGAATCACGTACTCCCGGCCCTCCGCGGCTGCCAGGGCCTGGCTGAGGCGCATCAGCGCCAGGCTGCCGCGCGGGCTGGCCCCGAGTTCCACCTCTGGATGCGTGCGGGTGGCGTTGACTAACTCGACGATGTACGCCTTCAGGCTGTCTTCCAGGTAAACCTGCCGCACCCGCTGCTGCAACTCCAGCAACTCCTGGCTGTCCACCACCGGCTCGACGCTCTCCTTGGGGTGCCGCAGGCGCTGCTGCTCCAGGATAACGGCCTCCTCTGCCGGCTGCGGATAGCCGAGCCGAATGCGCAGCAGGAAGCGGTCCAGCTCTGCCTCCGGGAGCGAATAGGTGCCCTCGTACTCGATCGGATTCTCGGTGGCGATGACCATGAACGGACGCGGCACTGGGTAACTCACGCCGTCGGCCGAGACCTGCCGCTCCTCCATGCATTCCAGGAGCGCGGCCTGCGACTTGGGCGTCGCCCGGTTGATCTCGTCGGCCAGCACGATATTGGCGAATACTGGCCCCGGCCGAAAGACGAAATCCTGCCGGCCAGGGTCCCAGATGGAGACCCCGGTCAGGTCAGAGGGCAACAGGTCCGGCGTAAACTGCACCCGCTTGAAGATGCCGTCCACCGAGCGGGCCAGCGACTGGGCCAAAGTAGTCTTACCCACCCCCGGTATATCATCAATCAACATGTGCCCGTCGGCCAGCAGCGCCGCCACCGCCAGCGTCACCGCCTCATGCTTGCCCACGATCACCCGCTCCACGTTGGCGATGATCGCGGCGATCTTGTTGGCGGTTAGCGTCGGCATAGTTCCTCTTCCCTTTCTGAGATAGGTCCCTCAATAGGCGGCTTCGTAGATGGCCAGCAGGTCCGCTTTCTCTGCCGGTCGCGGGTTAACCGCCAGGTGCGCGCTCCGCGCGGCCTCCTCCGTCATCTCCGGCAAAGCCGCCCGGGGCACTCCCACCTCGCGCATCCGCTGGGGTGCCCGGATTTCCGCCGCCAGCGCCCGAACTGCGGCTACCGCGTCTTTCGGGTCGCCCTC
>CALFVE010000057.1 GCA_937928475.1 uncultured bacterium
CTACTTTGTTGACCTCAATGGCAACTCGCAACTCGACTTTATTGATGGCCTCACCGGCCTGGTGGTGAACACGGCGGTAGCGTCCTTTGATGCCCGCCGCGATGAGCCGCTGGAACCAGTAAGTGCGCTGTCCACCAGCCTGCGCGTGGCCGAGAGCCGCTTGCCCTACAACGACTACTATGCCGCCGACACCGAGCCGACTCTGCGCTTCGACTACGGCGCGGGTGGGGTGACCAACCTGCAGGTGATGTGGGTGAGCAATCGGGCCTCGGTGGCGTTAGGCGGAGGCGGCGTCAACGCGCCGGCGCCCGCCGGCAGCAGCCCGGCGGCCGCCGCTCAGCCGCATTTCCCCGGCAACATCATCTTCGCCAACGCGACGCCGGTGACGGTGCCCGGAGCGCCCGACTACCGCCCCTACGCCTGGGCGCCCGAGGCCGCCAACCTCACCGGCACGACCGCCGCCGCCAGCCCCGGCGGCGTCAATGCGAGCCCCGAGACCTACAATGATGTTAGCGGCACCCATTGGGCGCTCTGGCACCGCAGCCTGCGCACCGGGACCGGCGCCAGTTCCACGCTGCAGTACAAGACCTCCGGCAATACCGGCTGGGCCGGCGCGGAGAATTTCATCTATGCCACGGGGCTGCCCAAGCAGGGCATCCGGGGGTTTGCCGATCCCACTGGCAGTGGGCAGTGGCTCTTCTGGACGGAGGGCGAACAAGGCCGCCAGACCATCCACTATCGGTGGGACTTTACCGGCGCCGCGGATAACAAGGAAGCCCCGGTACCCATCACCAATGCGGTGTCCGCCGCCCACCGCTCGGACATCCTGAACGACTTCGCCAGTGGCGAGCCGATGCGCAAGCCCTCCATGGGCCCCTTTGTGTACGCCAAAGACCCTACCGCCTTCCTGTGGGTGCCCCCTCCCAGCGTCAGCGTCGGAACCCAGGTGAACGTGGTCTTCTCCGGATACACCGTTCGTCAGCAGAATGAGGACCTCTTCTGGGCGGCTTTCGACCAGGCGGCCATGAACGATCCCGCCCGCAACTACGGCAAACTAACCTTCCCGCGACAGGTAAACAATCCGGTGCTGCCGGCGACCAGCGGCAGTACCCGAGCCGGCGAGCAGTTGGTGGGCGATGGGCTGCGGCAAACCTTCGTAAGCCGCCATCTGGACTGGCTGGTCAGTCCTACTTTTGAGAGTGCACCCCTGAGCGGGCGCGATCCTCGCGATCCGCGCTTCTACCTGGGCCTGGTCTTCAGCACCGCGCCGGCGACCCCGGCCCTGTACGCGGTGGACTGGGGTCCCGGTTTCTACAGCCGAGCGCGCGGCGCCTACCGCGTAACTCCTATCTTCACTCCTATAGGGGGTGCTCCCGCGCTGCCCGCCGCGGTGCAGGTGCCCGGCCGCCCCGGGGTCTTGCGCAACCCGCTCGCCGGAGGCAACCCCGTGCTCATGGAGATCGAGCCGGCCACCGGCACTGTAACCCTAAGCGCGGCGCTCTTCAACGTGAGCAACCGCAGCGATCAGGGCGCCGTCTTCAATCGCACCGTCGCCGGTTTGGGCAACCTGATCAATGTCGTCATGTACGCCGACTACACCCCCTTCCTCTTCCGGCTTACCACCTCCGACGCCGCCGACGACAGCCCCAACGCCTTTGCGGAGGTGGATGCGGCTGACCCCAATCAGTTGCGCCTGGTCTTCCTGTGGCGGCGGAGTTACTCGCAGAAAGACACTCCCAGTTTCGGGCGCACCGACTTCATGTACAAGACCTGGACCCTGGGGATACAGGTAGCCAAGCCGCCGATGGTCGGCAACGTAGCGGTGAGTGCCTGGAACGGCACCGGCTGGACCCCCCTCAATCCCGGGCAGACCCAGAACTACACGGTGAATGCCAACAGCGGGATTGTCTCTATGGTGGCCGACGGCTATGCTACGGGCGATACCCGCGGGGTGTTCTGGCTGAAGTCGGCGCTGGACGGGGCGCGGGTGCGCGTGCAGTACAACGGAAACCTCCTGGAGGAGCATCGGGTGATTGGCTGGAGCCAGGAGACCTCGGTGCCGGTGGACACGGTGCAAAATGAGGGGCCGCTGCGGGCGGTGCCCGAAATCTACGCGGTATCGAATGGCGCGGGCGGCACCATGAGCGCGGTACGCTACTGGTTGGTCTGGAGCAGTCCGCGGGCCGTGTATGACTTGCGGCTACCGGGGGCCAACGGCTCCGTGCTGCATCAATCTAGCGATATCTACCTGGGCACGGTAGTTCCCCAGTACGGCCAGGCCCTGCGGGACCAGGAGGTCGAGTGGCAGAACGTAGAGTAAGGTCCGGCCGGCAGAGGGTACATCCGGACTGGAGCGCGGCGACCGGGCAGGCGTCATCGCTGTGCCGGGCCGGGCGGTTACGCGCTCCCGGTCGGGGAGGGCTCGCGTTCCGGTGATGCGGACCGGTCAGTGGAGGCAGGGCGATCCGGTTCGTATCTGGAGATTATCGTCGCAGTTGTGGCCGCGGCGCAAAGGTGACTTCCCGCCTCGTAGGAAACGGCGTGAGAAGTGCGGAAAATGGCGACCTCAACCTTGACAACGGCCGCCGGTTGGAGTAGACTCGCCCTAGCCAACGCTGCAACTGGTCATCGCCGCCTACACCGTAGGAGGAGCCGCTGATGCCTAAGGGCGCGACTCACGTCCTGGGCCTGGACATCGGCAACGATTCCATCAAGATGGTGGAACTGGCGCTCGCTCGAGCTGGTGTCCGGCTGGTCACCGAGCCCGCTATTCGCCCTACGCCCCCTGGTTCCGTCTCCGGCGGGGTCGTCGTGGATGCTGCGGCGGTTTCCGAGACCCTGCGGGAGATGTTTGCAGAGAAGCGCTGCAGCACCCGCAAGGCGGTCGCCTCCGTCGGCGGGGACACCTCAGTGGTCACCCGGGTCATCTCCATGCCGCGCATGACCGGCAAGGAACTGGACGAGGCGATGCAGTGGGAGTTGGACCGCCAGACTCCCTTCCCCGTAGATCAGGTCATCTTCGACTTCGCGCCCCTGCCCGCGGCGCCGGGTGCCGCTGAGACCGAGAACATGGAAGTTTTCCTCGCCGTGGGCCAGGAGGACATGATCAACGCCCATGTGCAGGTTCTGCAGGGAGCGAAACTGACCCCTGTGCACATTGACGTTGAGCCCCTGGCGCTGGCCCGCGCGCTCATCGGCCTGCCCGAGGCCGGCCTACGGGAGCAGACGGTCTGCTTGATTGACGCAGGCGCCACCTTCACCGGCATCTACATCTTCCGCAACGGCTGGCCCGCCTTCCTGCGCACCGTGCCCACGGCGGGCGAGAGCCTGACCGACGCCATCCGCGAGGCGCTGGGGACTGATCGGGAGCGGGCGGAGCAGGCCAAGCGGCAGTTCGCCGACGTCTCGCAGATGGCGTATGAGGGCCCCCCGCTGGAGGCTCCCTTGGTGGGCGAGGAGAGCGGGTCGGCCGTGTTCGACTCGCTCTACGAGGAATCCACTCCCAGCGGGGAAGAGGAGCCGGCGCGGCTCGGCGAGGACCTGGAGACTATCCCGGCCACCGAACTGGAGATCGAGGCTCCCCCGCCTGCGGTCATCCCACCCGCGGCGCCCGCCCCCGCTCCCCCACACAGCACCTTGCCCCCGGAGGCGCAGCATGCGCGGGAGATCGTCTCCGAAGCCGTCTCCCAGCGGGTGTACGATTTGGTCACTGAGATCAGTCGTTCGCTGGATTTCTACCGCCGCCAGCACCGCACCGAAACCATGTCCCAGATCGTGCTCTGCGGCGGCACCGCGCACCTGACGGGACTGGCCGCCTTGATCAGCGGGGAGACCGGCCTTCCCACCCGTATTGCCAACCCCTTCGAATACCTGGACACCGAGGGCGTCAGTTCCCCCGAGTACCTGCGTGACTTGGGGCCGAACATGGCGGTGGCTGTGGGTCTGGCCCTGCGCGATATGGTTGACTAACTTACGGCGCTGCACTCCGGCGCCTTAGGGAGAAGCGCAAAGTGCTGAAGATAGACCTGCTGCCCCGACATTTCGCCATCGCCCGGACGAACAAGCGGCTCGTGGCCCTGTTTATTGTGCTGCTCATCCTGTTTGGCGGGGCCTGGTTCGTGCAGGCCTCCTCCATCAGCAAGCGCATCGAACAGGTCAAGGCGGATACGGAGGCGCTGCAGCCAAAAATCCAGGAGGTAGATCGGCTGACCCAGGAGACCCAGGAGAAGCAGTCGCAGATGGCGCCCCTCAAGGCGCGGGTGGATTTTGCCCGCGACGCCGATGCCAGCGGCCGGGGCTACTGGGAGGCCTTCTGGGCTATCAATGAGTACATCTGGGAGGAGGCGCAACTTACCCAGTTCCAGATCACACCGCCGGCGTCGGTGTCCTTCACGGTTAGGGTCAAGGGCACCCTCGCGGCCGGGCGCTTCCTCATGAACATCTTGCGCTGCCCGGCGCTAACTAATATCATCATGAGCGGCCTGCCCGGGGGCGGGACTGTCGCCGGAGGAGGGGGAGCGATGCCGACGCCGGGGGCTCCGCCAGGGGCACCGCCACCGCCAGGAGCAGCACCGCCACCGCCCCCAGCGCCCGGGGCTGGAGGC
>CALFVE010000058.1 GCA_937928475.1 uncultured bacterium
CCCCTGCCAGGAGAGGGGGTCAGGCCCAGCGGGCCGAGTTCGCGCTGCGCCGGCCAAGGGCCGGACGCTGCCTCACGCTTCTCCTCCCTCTTCCTTTTCCTCCCGCTTCCCGCGGAACTGGGTAACGACACCTTTCACGGCCTCGACCACCGAGGAGATGGCGCCGGGGGCGTGCGAGGCCACCAGGATGCGCTCGCCCTCGCTGTCCACGATCAGAAAGACCGGCGTGAGGGTCACGCCCCCACCGCCTCCGCCGCCGCTGCCCTGGGAGGGCGGCTTGCCCTCGCCCTCCGGCGAGGTCCCCGAGCCGCCCCCGGCTCCGAAACCGGCACGGGCGACCACGGCCGGGATGATCAGTTTGCCGGCGGCCTCTATCGGCTCCCCGATCACCTTCACCGACTGCGAGAAACTGCTCAGTGCCCCGGACACCTGCCCCAGAACTGTCGACACGTCGAACTCGGCCATGTCAGGCCCGCCTCCTCGATGCTTGCGGTTGCCGCTTGTGTTTACGCGCCACCAGCCAGGTGCTATAGTGAGAGAGCACGGCCCCCTCCCGGCAGGCTGCGCCTACCACCCTCCCCCGCAAGGCGGGAGAGGGTGCGGAGCAACTGCCCCTGAACTGGGCCGCCGCTCGTCCCGACCACCGTGCTGAAACGTCTCAAATCCTTGGCCCGCAGCCTCAAGCGCGAAGCACAGGTCTACCGACTGGTGCTCAAAGATGGCCGCACGCCGCGTCCGGCTCGCTGGCTGCTCGCCCTGGCGCTGGGCTACCTGCTGCTGCCCTTCGACCTGATCCCCGACTTTCTGCCCGGCCTGGGGCACCTGGACGACGCGATCATCATACCGGGCCTGGTTCTGCTCGCGCTGAAGATGGTCCCTGCGCAGGTGGTCGCCGATTGCCGCGCTCAGGTGGCGGCTTCCTCGCCTTCCGGCGCTGATCCCTCCTGCTCCGATGCTGAGCGGGAACCGACACGCCAGGGCCAGCCCTGAACGAGGAGGTACAGCAGAGCCAACCCTCCTCGCAGGATGCCGATGCGATAGCGCAGCGTCACCTTTCGTTTGCCGCTGCCTGTCACGGCCAGGTCCAGCGGCCCCAGGCGCCGCTCGCCCACCGTCGCGGCCAGCGCTCCGTCGGCCCAGGGATTCTGCACCGGCGCCTGCACCCGCACCGACACTTCCCGGGCTTCGAGCAGCAGGTCCATCAGGGCCTGCAAGGCGGCGGGGACCAGCCGAGCCACGGCGGCAGGCCGACGCCGAGGCTTCCCCTCCGCCGGCTTCGCCCCGCGCCGCCTGGCTGCGTGGGGCTTCCTCCCCGGCTTCGCGCGGAAGTGCAACGGCACGCAAAGGAAGCGCACGCAGAACTCCTTGCGGGGCCGACTCCGCACCGAGAAGGCTCCCCACCACGCGAAGCGCGCGGCCAGCGTCCCCGCCGCGGAATCGGCCTCCACGCGCAGTTCCCCGATCCAGGGCGCCACCAGCATCAGGGCTACCGCCACCACCAGCAGCGTGCCCCACAAACCTCCGCCCAGCCACTCATAGCCAGCGTAGCAGGCGAAGGCCAGGATGGCCTCCAGCAGCACCAGGATTAGGGCGACCGCCAGGAGTACGCGCATATGCTCACCAGGCTCCATCGAGAAACCGTGCCGCGTCACGCCAAAGACAGGCCACCAGCCTTTTCGACTCGCGAGCCTCGACCGTCAAGGCCTCATTCTCCGCTCCCAACTCACCACTCGCCACTAATAGTGCACCCTCCCCACCTTGAGCCGGCCGGTGCGCTGCAACTGGGCCATCAAGACAGCCACGGCGATGGAATGGAGTTGGGCCTCGTCGCTATCGGCGCGGGAGGTGAGCACTACCGGGGCCGCTGCGCCCACCAGCACTCCGGCCACCCGTCCGCCGGCCAGGAAACTGTAGGACTTGGCCAGGATGTTGCCGGCCTCGATGTCGGGGACGAGCAGAATGTCGCAGCGCCCGGCGATCTCGCCCGGGATCTTCTTGAGCCGAGCCGCCTCCACGGAGACCGCGTTATCCAGAGCAAAGGGGCCGTCCACCTCGCAGGTGGGGAACTGCCCCCGGCGCTCCATGGTGGCCAGGGCCGCGGCATCTAGGGTAGCCGGCATCTTGGGATTCACCAGTTCGACCGCCGCCAAGACTCCCACCTTGGGATTGTCGTTGCCGAGAACATTGGCCAGATAGACCGCGTTCATGATGATGGCGGCCTTGGTGACCAGGTCGGGCGCGATGTTCATAGCCCCGTCAGTAACCATGAGCAGGCGGTCGGGAAGTTCGAGCAGGAAGACGTGGCTCATAATGCAGCCGGTGCGCAGACCCTGCTCTTTATCCAGAAGCGCGCGGAGGAAGTCGTCGGTGTGGATAAGGCCCTTCATGAGCAGGTCCGCCCGGCCCTCCCGAACCGCCTGCACCGCGGCCCGCGCCGCCTCCAGCTCATTGGGCGCATCGAGTATTTCTGCCCCGGTCAGGTCCAAGCCATGCTCGGCGGCTAGGCGCTCAATCTCCCGCCGGCTACCGGCCAGCAGCAACTCTGCGATCCCCAGGTCCCGCGCCCGCACCGCGGCCCGCAGGCTGTTGGGCGAGATCGCGCTGGCCAGCGCCAGCCGGCGGCGAGGACGCTGGCGAACCTCGTCAAGAACTCCGGCGAAACTGGTGATCATCAGCGATTACCTCCTTGACGTCGGCGCGGGCGGAACGACCGCCCGCCGGCGCATTGTGGACAACCGGCTAACGCCGAGCCTACTTCCGCGGCACCGCGGACACGTCCGTCTGGTTGGTCTCCTCCACGTTCTCGGCGCCTTCCTGGATAACTACATCTTGGCGGTTGCCCTCAAACTGGTTGCCCTGCAAGGCGTTGTCCCGGTTGTCCTTGCCCTGCCAAGCGACCGCGACGGCGCAGCGCAAGAAGGTGTTGCCGGTAATCCGGTTGCCTTTGGTGTCCACCAAGAGCAAACCGGCGCCGCCGAACTCCCCTCGGATGTCGGCGATGGTGTTGCCCTGCACCAGGTTCCCGGAGCCACCGGTGAGGCGCAGCGCCTCTACCACCCCGCTGAGCAGGCGATTGTTCTCCACCCGGCAACTAGTTGAATTGGAAACTTGAATGCCCAGGACCTGAATCTGTCCGAGGTCGCCCGCAGGGCGCGCCTGCCGGTGAGCACCACCCACCGTCTACTGGAGACCCTGCGCCGCCGCGGCTTCGTGCAGCCCGTGGAGGACGGC
>CALFVE010000059.1 GCA_937928475.1 uncultured bacterium
CACCGGCGGCACCGACAACCACCTGATGCTGGTGGACCTGCGCAACCAGGGCGTGAGCGGCGCGGAGGCGGCTGATATGATGGAGAAGGCCGGGATGGTGGTCAACAAGAACCTGATTCCCAACGACCCGGCACCCCCGGCAGTGACCAGTGGCATTCGCCCGGGCACGCCCGGCGTGACCACCCGGGGCATGAAGGAGCCGGAGATGGTGCTGATCGGCAAGTGGATCGCGCAGGTCATCCGCGAGGGCAAGCGCAACCCGGCGGTGCTGGAGCAGGTCCGCAAGCAAGTGGAGGAGTTGTGCGAGGCCTTCCCGATATACCTGGAGTTGTAGGGGGTAGTGGTTGGTGGATGGTGGGTGGTAGTCGGTAGTTGGTGATTTGTGGATGGTGGTTGGTCGCAGGTGACGAGGTGGTGGGAAGCAAGGACCGAGGGCTCGTGGGTAGGTCGGTCGGGTGGCGCGCGGGGGCAAGGAGGCAGTACTTCCACCTCTGACTCTCCCCCGCGTGCGGGGGACAGGGTCAGCCCGTGTCCTATGCGGGCTGACGAGAGGGGGCACCGCCGTTTGTACGCTGCCCGCCGACACAGACGGCGGCACCCCTCCTGCCCTGCAAGGTGATCCCGCTAGGGGGCGCGAGCCCCCGCGAGGCGGGAGAGAGTGTGGAGAAACGGAGAAGGGAGTTCCTGCGCCGGCCCGACGACGCGAGACGCTCCCGCGGCGAGACCGAACGCAGTCTCCTGACTACGCAGCACGGAGGTCACGCTCCCCCATGCACCAGTTTGCTGGAGTCCCTGGCTACCCCGCCGGTCACACTGAGCCACGCCATGCCTTTCGCGAGGCGCTGGCAGCCCCGCTGCACTCTGTCTCCTTGCGTCGCCCGGAGGCGCGGGCCCCGCAGGGCGTAGTGCAGGTGACCTCCGCATGGCGGCTCGTGCTTCCGGATACGGTCGGGCGGCAGGCGCTGACCGCCGCTGAGGACTTCCAGCGGTTCATGGCAGTGGGAATGCAGACGGAGTTGCCTCACCCCCAGGCCCTCTCCTTGCAGCAGCGGGGAGAGAACGCGGGCGAGACGCCTGCGCCGGAGATAAGGCTGCTCCTCACGCCCGAGGAGTTGGCTCCGGAGGCCTACGCGCTGGAGATCGCCCCGGAGGGCATTACCCTCCGCGCCGGCGATGAGAGCGGCCTGCAGCACGGGCTGTATGAACTGGAGGAGCGCATGACCGACGCCGGCGGGCCCTGGCTCCTGCCCGGTAGCGTCGCCCGGGTGCCCTTCCTGGAGACCCGGATCCTCCGCTCCTTCTTCTCGCCCTTCTACATTAACGAACTGCTCGACGACGTGGACTACTACCCCGAGGAATATCTCAACCGCCTTGCCCACCATCGCGTCAACGGTGTGTGGATTCATGTGCGTTTGCGTGACATTGTGCCCTCGGAGATCTTTCCGGAGTTCGGCCAAGACTCCGAGCGGATGCTGGCCAAACTGCGAAAAGTGGCGGCGAAAGCAAGCGACTACGGGATCCGGGTCTACCTGTACTTCAACGAGCCGCGCGGCCTACCCCAGGCCGATCCCTTCTGGGAGGCGCACCCCGAAGCGAAAGGCGCGCCCGCCGGTCCCCCTCTGGAAGGCTGGAAGGCGACCTACGCCCTGTGCACCAGCGAGCCGCAGGTGCTGGCCTGGCTCACCGAGAGCAGCCGTCGCCTCTTCGAGGCCGTCCCCGACCTGGGTGGGGCCTTCCTTATCACCGCCTCCGAGCACCACACTAACTGCTTTTCGCACGTCGGCCTCGGCACCGGCGCCGAAGACGCCGCCACCTTCACCCAGCGCCTCGGCTGCCCCCGCTGCGCAAAGCGCACTCCGGACCAGGTGGTCGTCGAAATCGTCAAGGCCATCTGTGACGGAGTCCACGCCGCCTCGCCCCCGGCCAAGGTCATCGCCTGGGACTGGTCCTGGTCCATGCTCTGGGGCGAGGAGACCACCGACCGCATCATCCAGGGACTGCCCAACGATTCTATCCTGATGTCCGACTTCGAGCGCGGCGACGAAAAGACCATTCTGGGCAAGACTATCTGGGTGGACGAGTACGCGCTGTCGCTGATCGGCCCCTCGCGGCGCTTTCGGCGCTGCAATGCTGTGGCGCAGGCCCGCGGCCTGCCGGTCTACGCCAAAATGCAATTTGCCGCCACCCACGAACTGGCCAACGTGCCGCACACACCCTTGCCCGGCATTGTCTACGACAAGTTCGCGGGTATGCGCCGCGAAGGCGTAAGCGGGATGCTGGGTTGCTGGATCTTCGGCAACTACCCGGGGATGATTACCGACCTCGCGGGGCAGTTGGCGTTTGGGGAAGTGGGAAGTCGGAAGTCGAAAGTCGAAAGTGGGGTGGGAGGAGGGGAGAGTGGAACTTGGAAGGTGGAACGTGGGCCGGGAGAAAGAGAGCAGGGGAAGGACGAGGTGCTGGACGCGTTGGCGAGGCGATACTTCGGAGCGGAGGCGGTTCCCGAGGTACGGCGAGCCTGGGATTGCTTCGCCCAGGCCTGGAACTACTGGCCCTTCTTCGTTCCGCTGCTCTACAACGGCCCCCACGTGCAGGGCCCGGCTTTCCCCTGGTTCCTGGAGCCGATTCACCGTCCCTTCCCGCCCAACTATCTGGCCGATCAGGCGCCGGGTGACAACACGCTCCACCAGATTCCGGATGGCGAGGTGCTCTGGTTCGACGCCTGCCTGGGACGGCTGCTGGACCACTGGGCCGAGGGAATCCGCGCGCTCGAGGCCGCCTTTTCGAAGCTCGCGCAGCCCACCCTGGAGCAGTACAAAGAGTATGGCCTGGCTCGGTGCATCTACCATCAAATGCTCACCTTGCGCCTGACCGCCCGCTTCTATGTGGAACGTGAGTTCCTGCTGCGCAGCGACCGGAGTGAGGAGCGGCGGGCGATTTTGCGCCGGTTGCAAGGCTACATCCGGGAGGAGATCGGCAACGCCGAGGCCTGCCTGCCCTTTGTGGAGGCAGACTCGCGCCTGGGCTGGCACTCGGAGGTCTTCGACTACCAGTTCACGCCGGAGGCCATTCGCGCGCGGGTGGCGAAACTGCGCGAAATGGCGGAAGATACCATCCCCCGCTGGCTGGCGACAGACAGCGGCTTGATCCCGCCGCAGCCCTACGAGGAGCCGATGAGCGAGGAGCCCTTTGCCAAGATCGAGCAGGGGCTCGGGGAGGTGGATCTGGTGCGGGGGATATATCCCGACTGAGAGAAAATAGCGGCGCGCTGTTGCGCCCCCATACAATATGTATCGCCTGACGGGAGCGAACGGCGTCGGCTGAGGGGTTCCTCCCCAAGCTCCCCCGCAGACGGGGGAGCGCAGGGGTTTTCCCTTTCGCTGGTCATTCATTGCGCACGGAGGTATCTAGCCATGTCTGCCTTTGCCATTCCCGACAGTGAATTCGCGGACCGCGTGAGCAAGGTCCAGGAGCGGGTGCGAGCCGAGGGCCTCGACGCCCTGCTGGTGCACTCGCACGAGGCCGACTTCGCCAACGTCCGTTACCTGTCCAACTACTGGCCGATCTTCGAGACCGCCGGCGTCTTGGTACCGGCCCACGGCGAGGCTTGCCTCATCATTGGCCCCGAGAGCCTCACCTTTGCTCGCGATCGCAGCAAACTGCCCATGATCCGCCGGATTCTGGAGTATCGCGAGTCCGCCGACCCTGATTACCCCGGTGTGCAACTGGACACCTTCGCTTCCATCTTCGCCGAGATGGGCATTACCCCCAAGCGTATCGGCATTGCCGGCATGTCGCTGATGCCGGTGACCGTCTACCAGGCGCTGCTGCGTGACGTCGGCGAGGCTGAGATCGTCAAGGCCGACGACATCATCACGGACCTGCGCGTAATCAAGAGCGAGGCGGAACTTAACTGCCTGCGAGAGGCCTTCCGCGTCTCGACGGTGGCGCTCGAGCAGGTACTCGCGGAGATTCGCCCGGGCCTCACGGAGCAACAGGTCGTCGGAATCGCCCAGCGGGCGATGTACGAGAACGGTGCGGAGTACGAAGGCCATCCCACCTACGTCCTGTCCGGGATCGCCAGCACCCACGCCATCGGCCGGCCCAGCCGCCGGGTGCTGCAAAAGGGCGATTATGTGCAACTCAACATCGGCGCCCGGGTGGAGGGCTACTCGGCCAGCGTGGGGGTTCCCGTCTGTCTCGGCAAGATGACCGACGAGCAGCGCCGCCTTACCGAGGTGGGGCTGGAAGCCCACTTCAAGACCATGGAATGGATGAAGGCGGGGGTGCCGGCCAGCGAGGTCGTGCATAAGTTTGAGGACTTCGTGAAGGCGCGCGGCTGCGGCGAGAACTTACTGTATGGCCCCTGCCATGGGCTGGGCATGATGGAGGTGGAGCGCCCCTGGATGGAGACCAGTTCCACCTATCTCCTCCAGGAAAATATGACCTTCCAGGTAGACACCTTCCTGTATGCCGAGACCTTTGGCCTGCGCTGGGAGAACGGCGTGCGCGTAACCGCCGAGGGGGTGCAGAAGTTCTCAGACTTCGAGATGCGGATCATCGAACTGGAGGGCTAGAAGACTCGGCCATGTCCGACGAAATAACTGTCCTGCTTGGCCTCGATGTCGAGACCGACTGCGGCAGCTGGTACAACACCTACGAGGGCATGGCGCACGGAACGCCCTTCTTGCTCGATCTCTTCGAGGCGAAGGGCGTCAGCGGCACTTTCTTCGTTACCGGCGCCGCGGCGCAGGAGCACCCGGAGGTCGTGCGGCAGATTGTGCAGGCGGGGCATGAGGTCGGCTGCCATTCGCTCTACCACGAGACAGTCGGCGAGCCCCTCTTCCCCATCCCCGGCGTGACTCCGCTATTGCCGGAAGAGGTCGAACACCGCTTGCAGGTAGCGACGGACCTGGTCGCCCAGGCGGCGGGAGTGCGGCCGGTCTCTTTCCGTTGTCCGCGACTCTTCGGTGGCACGAAGGTCGTTTGTGCGCTGGAGGCCCTGGGCTACGTGGCGGACGCCAGTTATCCCCTGTACTTCTACGAGGAGCGGCTGGTGCCCTACCATCCCAGCCGTGAGGACTGGACCCAGGAGGGCGACCTGCGCCTGCTGGAGATCCCCAACTTCGCGGACTTGACCATCGCGAGCAGCGACCCTTATGGGCGCGACCGGGACCAGTGGCCGCTGTTCCGCACCGAGAGCGCGGCCGCCTTGATGCAGCACATTGACAACTTCGTGGCTTACGTTCGTGCGCGGGGCCTGCCGCCGGTCCTCTGCTTCTATTTCCACCCTTGGGAGTTCGTGCCCATGCCGGAAAGCATGTATCTCGGCGAGGGCACGGTGGTGCCTGAGCCCTTCCTCATCGCCAACTGCGGGGACTACGCGCGGGAGCAGTTCGGCCTGCTCCTCGACGCGCTCCAGGAGCGTGGCGCGCAGTTTCTGACCTGCCGCGAGTTGGCAGAAAGGTGGTAGGGGCGGCGCAAGCGCCGTCTCTACGGGGCATGTTCCCAGCACGGACTCGCCATGCGTATCCTAGCGGTTGGCGCTCATCCTGACGACATCGAGGCTCACTGCGGCGGCACCGTGGCCAAGTATGCCCTGCGCGGAGACCAGGTCTTCGCTTGCGCCTGCACTGACGGCTCCCTGGGGCATCAGGTGATCCCCCCGGAAAAGCTGATTCCCATCCGAGCCCGCGAAGCCCAGGAAGCCGCTGCTGCGCTGGGGGTGGAGCTCTGCTTGCTGGGCGAGCCCGACGGCTTCCTGTTCGTTGATAGCCACACCCTGGACAAGATCCTGGAGGTCTTCGCCTGGGCGCAGCCTGAGGTGGTGCTGACTCATTTCCCTCAGGACTACCATCCCGACCATCGGGCCTGTTCGCAACTGGTGCAGGCCGCCTGGGCCCTCTCCCGAACCGGGACGCTCGGCCGGCCGGTCCGACGCCCGCTGTTGTTGTTCATGGATGCCCAGGAGAGCGCCGGCTTCTCCCCCCACGTGTATGTGGACCTCACCGGCGCGCCCCTGGAGCGCAAACTGGCGGCGCTGGCCTGCCATCGCAGCCAGGTGGAATGGATCCGGCATCACGACGGTGTGGACCTGCTGGACTGGTTCCGCGCGGCGGCGCGGATGCGCGGCTTGCAGTGCGGCGTGGAGTGCGCCGAGGCTTTCGCCCTAGGCGAGGGCCAGGGCCGGACCCAACTGCGAGATCTTCTCCCGTAGGAGTCCGCCGCCGCCGGCGGCGTCCTGGAAGGGATTCGTACCCCCGCGGCCGAAGATTGTGGGTGAGCAACGCTGAGAAGGAAGAGTGGTGACCTTCACATGCGCGTCATGGCTGTCGGAGCGCACCCTGACGATATCGAGATCCTTTGCGCGGGAACTCTGGCCAAGTACACGGCGCGAGGCGACTACGTGGTCAACGTGGTCTTTACCAACGGAGACATGGGACACAAGGTCATCGGCCCCGAGGAGTTGGCTCGCATCCGCACCGAGGAGGCGCGCCAGGCGGCCGAGGCGATCGGCGCCGACTTCAAGATGCTGGGCGAACCCGATGAGTGGCTCTTTCACGACCGCCGCACCCGCACCATGATGATAGACACCATCCGCGAGTTTGACCCCGACGTGATCATCACCCATTCGCCGGAGGACTACCACCCCGACCATCGCTGCTGTGGGGACATCGTTTTCGCGGCTAGTTTCCTTGCTACCGTGCCGCACATTGAGACGGAGCACGAGGGCACAGAGCACGTCGCCACGCTCATTTACATGGATACCCTGGGCGGAACCAACTTTGTGCCCGAGGAGTATGTAGACATCACCGATACGTTGGAGAAGAAGATCGAGGCCGTGCTGAAGCACCAAAGCCAGGTGAAATGGCTCAAGGAGCACGACAACATAGACATTGCGCAGTTTGTGCGCAGCCTGGCGTCCACGCGGGGCCTGCAGTGCTCGGTACCCTTCGCCGAGGGCTTCCGCACGGCGAAACTGTGGCCGCGCCTGAAGCCTCAGAGGTTGCTGCCCTGACCCTGGCAGACGCAGGCTGGAAGCCTGCGCCACGCGGGGAAGCCTGCGCCACGCGGGGAAGCCTGCGCTCCGCGCGTAGGGTAGGCATCCTTGCCTGCCCGCCTCCGCGTAGGGCAGGCATCCTGCCTGCCCAGTGGTGGCACCCATGCAGACGCAGGCTGGAAGCCTGCGCTACGCGGGGAAGCCTG
>CALFVE010000060.1 GCA_937928475.1 uncultured bacterium
GCGGCGGCTAAGTCACTAGCTCCTCGCCGGCCGGGGCTACCGGCTGGGCGCGGCCGGGCCGCAGGTTGGCGGGTGCCGCTGGCGGCTCAATACCCCAGCCTTTGAGCATCTCCAAGATGGCGGCGTGGATCTCCTGGGGCGCCTTGCCCTGCTCGCGCAGTTCCTTGATCTTGGCGGTCACCTGCTGCCGCTGCTCCGGCGTCAGTTGGCCCAACCAGCCCTGCTTCCCCAGGCCACCTAGACCAGGCCCGCGCGCGCCGACCGGCGGCTCAATACCCCAGCCTTTGAGCATCTCCAAGACCGCCGCGTGGATCTCTTGCGGCGTCTTGCCCTGCTCGCGCAGTTCCTTGACCTTGGCGGTCACCTGCTGCCGCTGTTCCGGCGTCAGTTGGCCCAACCAGCCCTGCTTGCCCAGGCCGCCCAAGCCCGGCCCCCGGGCGCCGACCGGAGGCTCAATACCCCAGGCCTTGAGCATCTCGGCAATCGCCGCTTGGATCTCTTCGGGAGCTTTGCCTTGTGCCCGCATTTCTTTGATCTTGGCTATGACCTGCTCGCGCTGCTCCGGAGTCAACTGCGCCTTGGCGCCGCCCAAGCCGAGACCCGGTGCCGGTGCCTCAATCCCCCAGCCCTTGAGCATCTCCGCAACGGCCGCTCGAATCTCTTGCGGGGTCTTCCCCTGCTCGCGTAGTTCCTTGACCTTGGCCGTCACCTGCTGCCGCTGCTCCGGCGTAAGCTGGCCTAACCAGCCTTTCCCCGGGCCGGGGCCGCCCGGTGCCGGTGGCTCGATCCCCCCAGCCCTTGAGCATCTCCGCAACGGCCGCTCGAATCTCTTGCGGGGTCTTGCCCTGCGCCTTCAGCTCCTTAGCTTTGGCCAGAACTTGCGCCCTCTGCTCAGGCGTCAACTGGGCGAGCCATCTGCCGCGAGCAGCCGCCGGCCCTAGGCCGGGAACTTTCACGCCCCATCCCTGAAGCATCTCTGCCACGGCGGCATGGATCTCCGCCTCGGTCTTGCCCTGTTGCCGCAGTTCCTGAACCTTGTCCTGCACCTGTTGGCGCTGCTCGGGGGTGAGTCTGGCCATCCATTTCCACTGCGGGCCGACTTCTGGCCCAGCCTGAGCCGGGGGCGTCCCCGGTGCCGGGCCGCCAGCATCCTCGGACCAGACCAGGCCACTGACAGCGGTTGCCAGGGCTACGCATGCGCCAATCAGAATCCATTTTGCTTTCATGGTTACATCGCTCCTTGGTATCCTGGTTAACTCCACAGGTACGACGTTGGGGCGTTCACCCGGGTCTCTCCCTCCGCTTACTCCGTCACCTGAGACGGTTCTGGGCCAGCGCTGATTCCCGCCATCTTTGCCCACAATTCTGGACTCGCCGGAGGTGGGCGGAGGAGGAACCTTCCCCTCTGGCAACGAAAAATGGTGTTTAGGACCCCGACCGCAGAGCGGCGGGCCCGCCTCGGGAATCTAAAGTAGGGAGAGATCGTCATGACCGCCTCAGGAAAAACGCGAATCGCCCTCATCGGCGCGGGGAGCATGGCCAACAGTGTGCACTACCCTTCCCTGGTCGAGTTCGGGGACGTGGAACTAGTCGGGCTATGCGACCTGGTTGAGGAGAAACTTACTGCCACCGCCGACAAGTTCGGCATCGAGAGACGCTACACCGATTACCGGCGAATGCTGGACGAGACCACGCCGGAGGCTGTCTATATTCTGATGCCCCCACACCAGCTCTATGACCTGGTCATAGACTGCCTGCAACGCGGGCTGCACGTGTTCATCGAGAAGCCGCCAGGGGTGACGGTCCATCAGATTACCTGGATGGCCAAGTGGGCGGAGAAAAGCGGTGTGCTTGGCATGGTGGGCTTTAACCGCCGCTATATCCCCTTGCTGCGGCTGTGCAAGGAGAAGGTGTTGGCGCATGGCGGCCCCATGCATCAGGTGGTGTCCACGTTCTACAAGTGGACGGATGAGGAAATGCACCCCTACTACCGGGGCGCGGTGGACATCCTGACCAGCGATTGCATCCACGCGGTGGACACCCTGCGCTTCTTGGGAGGCGACGTGGACCGGGTGGTGGCTTCGGTCAAGACGCTGGGGCAGAACTACGAGATGTCCTTCAATGCCCTGATGGAGTTCGAAAGCGGGGCTACCGGCATTCTGTTGGGCAACTGGCGCACCGGCGGGCGCATTCACCAGTTTGAGATGCACGCGCGTGCGATCTCGGCCTTCGTCAACCCCGACTACGAGGCGGTCATCCACCGCGACGGGAATCTGTTCGTAGAGCGCTTGGACAGCAAGGAGGTCGCGGGCAGCGACCAACTGTACAAGTATTACGGCTTCTGGAACCAGAGCCGTCATTTCGTGGATTGCATCCGCTCGGGCGCCGAGCCGGAGACCTCCTTCGGTGACGCGGTGAAGACCATGGAACTGGTGGACAAGATCTACCACTCCCCTCTTTAGGCATTCGCCTTGCGGTTTTCGGCTTAGCGCACCCTCTTCTCCTCATCCGCGACAGGCAAGTTGCGACTCAACGGGAGGTTGCTGATGCCCCTGAAAATAGCAGTGCTTGGCGCCGGTTCGGTCGGCTTCACTCGCGGGATGGTCCGCGACGTGCTCTGTGTGCCGGAGTTGCAGGACACACACTTCGCTTTCCACGACATCAACGAGCACTACCTGGACATGGTCGCGCAGTTGTGCCGCCGGGATATTGAGTCAGCCGGCCTGCCCGCGACGATCCACCCTACGCTGGACCGCCGCGAGGCCCTGGCTGAGGCCGACTACGTTTACTCGTTTGTGCGCGTAGGCGGCCTGGAGGCCTTCCAACTGGACATTGACATCCCGCTGAAGTACGGCGTGGACCAATGCGTGGGCGATACGCTAGGTCCGGGCGGAATTATGTACGCGCAGCGCACCATTCCGGTGCTG
The DNA here is from genome assembly GCA_937928475.1 of uncultured bacterium. Taxonomy (GTDB): domain Bacteria; phylum Armatimonadota; class Zipacnadia; order Zipacnadales; family Zipacnadaceae; genus Zipacnadum. The sequence continues at coordinate 2,928 of CALFVE010000060.1, forward strand.
CTGGAGTTTTGCAGAGACATCAGCGAGGTGGCCGCGCCGGACTGCCTGTTCCTCAACTACTCCAACCCCATGGCCATGAACACCTGGGCATGCAACAAGTACGGCTACGGTGTCAGGGTGCTTGGTCTGTGCCACGGTGTGCAGGGCGGACACTGGCAGATTGCGCAGGCCCTGGGCGTGCCCCAGGAGGAAGTAGACATTATCTGCGCCGGCATCAATCACCAAACCTGGTACATCAGCGTGAAGTATCGGGGCGAGGACGTGACCGGGCGGCTTCTGGAAGCCTTCGAGAGGCACCCGGAGTTCTCGCGCACCGAGAAGGTGCGCATTGATATGCTGCGGCGCTTCGGCTATTACTCCACCGAGTCCAACGGCCACCTCTCCGAATACGTGCCTTGGTATCGCAAGCGCCCGGAAGAGATCAAAGAGTGGATTGACCTGGGTTCCTGGATCAACGGAGAAACGGGCGGGTACTTGCGGGTCTGTCAAGAAGGGCGTGACTGGTTCGAGCATGAGTTCCCTCGCTGGATGCAAGAGCCGCCCTGGACCTTTCGGCCCGAGGACCGAGGGTACGAGCACGGTTCCTACATTATTGAGGCCCTGGAGACCGGCCGTCTCTACCGGGGCCATTTCAACGTGGTGAATCGGGGCTGCATCACAAACCTTCCCCCCGACTGCGTGGTGGAAGTCCCCGGCTATGTGGATTACAACGGCATCAACATCCCGATAGTGGGCGACTTGCCCTTAGGTTGCGCCGCGGTGTGCAACGCCAGCATCAGCGTGCAGCGCCTGGCCGTGGAGGCAGCGGTTCACGGCGACGACACGCTGCTGCGTCAGGCCATGCTGATGGACCCGCTCACGGGGGCGGTGTGCAACCCGCCCGAGGTCTGGCAGATGGCGGACGAGATGCTAGTGGCGCAGGCGCAGTGGCTGCCGCAGTATGAGAAAGCAATCGCTGCCGCGCGCAAACGCCTAGCCAGCGGGAACCTCCTGCCGACGCGGGAGGGATACCGGGGAGCGGCCCGTCTGCACACTCGCACGGTGGAGGAACTGGCCAAGGAGCGCGCGGCTATGGACCAAGTGGCAGCCGCCTCGGACAAGGCGCAGGAACGGCCCCCGGCGGAAGATTGAGCATAAGAACGGCAGGCATGGCGCCCCCTGCTTGCCGCGCAACAGGCCGGCGGCTCCATGTGCCGCTGGTGTTGGGGCGTGCAAGCGGCCGGACCTGGCACGTATATCTGTCAGAGGAGCACTGTCATGTACTACGAGGAGATCGTGAAGAGCCTGGCGCAAAAGCAAGAAAAGCCGCATATACCGCAGTTCAGGGTGAAGAAAGAAAAGCGAGGTTGGCGGCTCTTTGACGGCGATACTGCCATTGCCTTCTTCTACCCCACCTTCCTCGACCTCTGGTGCTTCTCGCCCTTCGAGCCCCCGATTTTCTTCAACGTGCAAGAGCCGGGGCAGGTGGTGGATCTCTATACGGTCCACAACACGGTCGTCAACCTCGCCGCTCACGGCTGGCCCAAGCAGTGGTTTGACGGGGGCCGCAGCGCCGATGACCTGTTGACTTGGAGATGGGTGAAGAAGGAAGGCTCCGAACTGGAGGCGCGGGTCACTCTTTCCGCCCCCGACGGAGAGGGCGCGCGCTGGGTGATTCGTGTCTTCTACGATCCTGCCTGGGGTCGCTACCGCTATGCGGCTGCCATCGAGGCGTGGCGGCGCTCGGCGCAAGGCTTCGAGCCTTTCAACATGATGCTGGCCGGGGCGCTCTGTTGCCGGTGTGAGGAGCGCCGCTGGACTCACTCCCTCTGGCAGAGCGCGGACGGGACGCTGCGCCGGCTGGTTCACTCCAACGCACTTTTCACGGCTACCGACTACGAGAGCAGCGCCTGGCGGACAAGCAATCTTCCTTTCCGCGGGGCCTGGGTGGCCTATGCGGCCCATGACACCTTCAACCCTTGCGTGCTGATCCGCGACAATAACGTCCCGCTGCGCCGGGCGACCTGCAGCCAGTTGTTCGATGAGCATATCATCTGGAACGACGCCGGGCTGGAAGAGATAGAGGAGGACGGCCTGTTTCATTTTCGCATGACCTGCGAGTTTGTGAACCTGCCGGCGCCACTGGCCCGCAGGCTGTTGGAGAAGGCCCAGGACCCGGTGCAGCCCAAGCGGTGGCGGCAGGAGGCCTGGGCGTTGCCCTTCCACATGGGCGAGGTCAACTCGTTCGAGGCCCCGGTTGACGTCTGGGCGGCGGAAGACTGCCCGGTGGTGGTGGTGCCCAAGGAACCCACGGCAGGAATCGCCTGGACCGAGGAGGAGGCTCGCTCGGGTCGCTGGTCGCTCCGCCTGGACTCGGCTGGTCGCACCAGCCGGCGCGAACTTTTCCCGATCGGGGCGGTGTGCAACGTCAAGTCTCACACCCCGTACCGGCTGAGCGGCTGGATCAAGACCCGAGGCGTGGAGCGCTATGCCCGCCTGGAGTTGGCCTCGTATGAGTACCACTACGATAATGTCCAGGAGGTACAGGTGTCGCCCGCGGTTAGCGGCACCCGCGACTGGACCCATGTGGAGGTCATCTTGAACAGCGGCGAGGAGGCATACCTGATGCCCCGGCTCGTGCTCTACGGTCCGGGGCAGGCCTGGTTCGATGACCTTTTCTTGGAAAAGGTCTCGTAGCCCCCGGCTGATCGCTGCGACCGCCCCGGGCGGGTCGTAAGTGCCTGCGCCAACCGGGCAGGCGAGGACGCCTGTGCGCCCACGGATGGGAGGTAGTCTATGCCTGAAAGCCTGTGCCTGAATGGAACCTGGGGCCTCATCTGGGCCGAGGGATCGGCGCTGATCCCTGCGTTTCAGTATGTCGGGCCGAAACTCGAGGGGCACCGAATGCTGCCCGCCGAGGTTCCCGCCCCCCTTCACAAGGTCCTGCAAGACGCTGGGATCATCGAGGACCCCAACTTCGGCCTGAACTCGCTGCGAGCGCGGTGGGTGGAAGAGATGTACTGGGTGTACCGACACACCTTTGAGGCGCCCCGCGAAGCCTGCGAGCAAGCCGCCTGGCTGGTCTTTGAGCAACTGGAGATGTGCGCGAAGGTATGGCTCAACGGCGAAGAGATCGGCACTCACGCCAACGTGCATCGTCCCGCTCGCTTCAATGTCACCGGCCGCCTGCGGCCCGGCGAGAACCTGCTGGTCGTCCAACTCACCACTGGTATGCACGAGGCCTGCGACAAGCCGGTACGCGAGTATATGCCGGACGATATATCCCTCCTCACCAAGCGGCAACTGCACCGCAAGCCTCAGTACCAGTGCGGTTGGGACTGGAACTGCCGACTGATGAACGTGGGCATCCTGGGCGACGTTCGGCTGGAATGGAGTTCGGTTCCTCGACTCGACCAGGCCAGTGTCTTTGCCTTGGTCAGCGAGGACCTGACCTCGGCTACCCTGCATGCGCGGGCCTTCGTGGATAATCACACGGGAGAGAGCATGCCGGCCACCGTGCGCGTGCGGGTAGCGGAGACCGGGCAGGAAGTGGCGCTGCCGGTAAGGCTGGAGCCGGGGCTGGCGTACCACGAGGCGACGGTGGAGATAGACAGCCCTCGCCTCTGGTGGCCAGTGGGGCATGGAGAGCAGTTCCTGTATGAAGTGCAGGTCGCGCTGGAGGTGCAAGGGGAGAGGCAAGCGGTGGTTCGTCGCACGGGCATGCGCCGGGTGGAGATTGACCAGTCGCCTCACCCCGTCGAGGGCCGCTACTTCATTGTCAAGGTGAATAACCGGCCTATCTTCTGCAAGGGCGCCAACTGGGTTCCGCCCAGCCTATTGCATAGCCTGCCCACGCTGGATGATCACCGCGCGCTGGTGGGCCTGGCCCTGGAGGCCAACTTCAACACTCTACGCGTGTGGGGCGGAGGGGTCTTCGCGCACAAATTGCTGGAGGTGTGCGACCAGGCCGGGATCCTCGTCTGGCACGATCTTCTGTTTGCCTGCGCGAAGTACCCGGGAGACGACCCCGAATTCGCCGCAGAGGTTCGGCGCGAGGTCACCTGGGCCATGCGCGAGATGGGGCATCACCCCTCGCTCGTAGTCTGGTGTGGGAACAACGAGATCGAGTGGGGCGACTGGAGCTGGGGCTATGACCAGGAGCCGCGAACCCACCCGCACTATGCTCTGTTCCACCACGATCTGCCCAAGATCGCGCTCGAGGAGAACCCGGCGCAGGCCTACTGGATCAGCAGCCCTTTCTCGCCCGACTACAAGCACCCCAACGATCCTACGGTCGGAGACCAGCACCCCTGGGGCGTGTCCATGAATCCCGGCGGGGCCGACTGGTGGGACTATCGGGGGTACACGGACCGCTTCCCGAACGAAGGCGGCGTGTTGGGTGCTTCCCCGCCGGCTACCTTGCGGCAGTTCCTGCCCCCGGCGGAGCAGCACCTACTCTCGCTTAGTTGGGTACATCATGACAACCCCTTTGCCTGCACCGACGGCTTTCAAGGGCAAGGCAACCCCGGTCACGCCTATCAGACCGTCATGCTGTGGACAGGCCGCGATCCGTTTGCGATGGATCTCGAGGAGTACGCCTTCGTGAGCGGCTTGCTTCAGGCTGAGGGGCTGGCCGAGTACGCGGCGAACTACCGGCGGCGCATGTTCAGCAGCGCCTCGGCCATCTTCTGGTCGTACAATGACTCCTGGCCGGTCACTCATGGCTGGACCATCGTGGACTACTACCGGCGACGGAAACTTGCCTACTATGCGGTACGGCGGGCCTTCCAGCCAATCACAGTGGTAGTCGCGGAGGAAGAGGGCCAGGTCAAGGTTTTCGGGGTCAACGATACGCCGCAGGAGTGGGCAGGCGAAGTGCGCTGGGGCCTGTTCTTGCTGGCCGGCGGTTACGCCAAGCAGGAAACCGGACCGGCGAGTCTGCCGGCCAATTGCTCGGTGCTGCTGGCCGCTTTCCCTCGCAGCGAGTGGCAGGCAGTTGGCACCCGCAAGAGCGGCGCCTTCGCGGCGCTGCTGCGAGAGGGCGAGTTGGTTGCCCAGCACCGGCTGTTCGTGGAGCGCTTCGGGGGCCTGGAATTCGTTGTTCCGGAGATCAAGGTGAGGCTGGAGGGGGACCGCGCCGTCTTCACCTCGAACGCCTTCGCCTGGGGAGTGTGCCTGGACCTCGACGGGGAGAAGCCCCTTGCCGATAACTGCTTCGACCTGCTGCCGGAGACACCGTACTCGGTTCCTTGGGAGGCGGCTTGGGGCCGGCCAGAGGTAGTCAAGGTGGGCAATCGGGACGCCGTCAAGCCACAGGGAAAGTGAGGTCGAAGCCTCGCGCTAGAGCTAGGGCGGGAGGCCCTCCTGCAGGCGGCGGAGAATATCCCAGTAGGCGCCGCGGTAGCCCCGGGTGATCGCGTCCACCAGGATCGGGTTCTCCCGGTAATTGTAGTCGGCTACCTCTGCAGCCGGGTCGGGACAGAAGAAGCGCTGGTCGCCGCGCACCAAATCCGCGACGAACTCCGATATCTCCGGCCCGACCCCCGGGTCTACGTAAAAGATCGGGCGCAGCAGGCTGTCATTGTCCTCGACTTCTCCCAGCAGTCCCGGTTGCTGCGCCAAGGGCCCTCGCATTACTTGGGCCGCGAGCGGAGTGCCTGGATACAGGCGCACACCCACCGAGAGTCCCACCCGCGAGGGCTCCAACCGCCGCATTAGGTCGAGGGTCGCCCGAATCCCCGCGTGCGTCTCGCCCGGACCTCCCAGAAGCAAGTCAAACATGAAGACGAGGCCGTGTCGCTTGCAGGCATCGGCCACCCGTTCCAGGTCGGCCGCCCGGTGCCGCCGGCCCAGGCGAGCCAGTTGCTCGTCGCAACCGTGGTCGGCCCCGAAGTCTATCCCCACACACCCGGCTCGCTTCATCGCGCCGGCCAGTTCGTCATCAAACTCCTCGGGAGCGCAATAGGCCCACCAGCGAACCCGTTCGGGGAGGCGGCGGGCGATCAGCGCCTCGCAGACCGCCAGGGCATGCTCGCGCGGGAGGTTGAACTCGGCGTCGCAGGTGTGCAGGTCCGTGACGCCCCGGTTGGCCAGATTGACCACTTCCTGGGCAACGGCGTCGGGCCGGCGCAGCCGAAGTGAGTGCCCCTTGACCACCGGATCGGCGCAGTAAACACAATGGCCAGAGCAGCCGCGCTTGGTCTCAAATCCGCCCTGGCCGCCCTCGCGCCAGTACCGCGCATTGTCCACGAAGTTGCGCGCGGGCGGCGGAAGGCTTGCCAGGTCCACGGGCAGAGCCGGATTGCGGCGAACACCTGACTTTGTCTTGAACACGAGCCCCGGTATGTCGGTTCCGTCGCCCCCGTCAACCAGAGCATGCGCCAGTTGGGGCAGCGCCTCCTCCCCGTCGCCGGCTATCCCGAAATCCGCCTCCAGTTCTGCCAACAGAACTTCGGGCAGCAGCGAATACCCGCAGCCGCCGACCACCAGCGGGGCCTCTGTGTAGCGGCGGAGCAGGGCGAGGGTTCGCCGGGCGTGAGGCAGGCACGAGTAGCGCCCGGCCAGGTAGCAGTCGTCGGTGTTGCGCAGGGTGAAGCCCACCAGGTCGGGCCGATGCTCGCGGAAGTGCGCCGCAACCGCGCGCTCTGGGTCACTGGCCCAGGTGAGGTCTAGTAGCAAGGCCTGGCAGCCGCGTAGTTCCAGGGCCGCCGCCAGGTAGTCGAGGGCGATAGGTCCCACCGCGGGGCGCATCTCGTTGGCGTTGACCAAAGTGACAATGGGCATCTCAGGCGTGAGGTTCGCCAAGACGGAAACAGGGACCTACCCCGCCACCCACAGTGGGGACAGCACCCCTCCCCCGCGGAGAGCAATCGGGGACTGGGCCGAGGTCGTTGCCCGAAGGCTCATGTGCAAGAGTGAACTAGCAGCGCGGCAGTGCCGAAGAGACGTCGGCGGAGTGGGTTGCAGTGAGAGAGGCGGCCGGAAATCGGACCTGGAACTCGAGGCGGCTGTCCTCGGTGAGCGCCCGGATGGCCCCGCCCTGGTTCTCGATTATCTTGCGGCTGATGGCCGGCCCCAGATCGCCGTCGGTCTCCTGCAGCACACACAGCGGATCAAAAATGGCATCCGACTCTAGCCGTGTCTCTACACGCCTAAGCCGCTGAAGCGAGACCGTTATTGCCTCACCGGATTCTGCGGCCTCCTGGAAGATCCGCACGCGCACGGGCGAGCGCTGCTCGCCCCGCAGGTAGCGCAAGAGGTAGCAGAGCGCCTGCCGGGTCTGGGTCGGATCGGCTACGGTCCAGGCCAGGGGTCGCACGGCTTCCACCTCTACGACCGGTTCCTCCTCCGGATTCCCCTGGCGCAGGTCGGCCACGGCCTCTTCTACTAGCTTTTCCAGGCGCACCAACTGGAAACTGGGTTCTGGCTGCTGCACCAACTGCACCAACTGCCCCACCAGCGAATCCAGTCGGTCAATCTGGGGCATCACCGTGTCCTGCCAGAACTCTCGCAGGTCCGGGGTCGGCTCGCGAACCGAGGCCAGTTCCGCGTAGGTCTTGATGGCGGTCAGGGGCGTGCGCACCTCGTGGGCCAGGCCGCTCACCACCTGCGTAAGCATATCTAGGCGCTCGCGGCGGTGGCGTTCGGTGGCCAGGGCCACCTCCGCCGTCATGTCCTCCAGCAGCAGCACACTGCCCACCGGCCGGCCTTGCTCATCGGCCAGGTGCGAGGAACTCACCCGCAGCGTGAGCGCGCCGCCGCGAATTGAGATCTCCTCGCCACGAACCACCTCGGCTGGCGAATGGAAGGCAGCATACAGGTAGTCACCGAGCGGAGAAGGCAGCGCGCGCACGTCTTGACCTTCCACTTCCTCTGGAGCGACACCCAAAATACGGGCAGCGTAAGGGTTGCAGATAGCGATCTTCTCGTCCTGCCCCAGGGTGATGACTCCGCTGCTCATCCCGGCTAGAATACGCTGCGTGTAGGCCCGGTCCCGGGCGATCTGCTGGTGCAGTCGGTAGCCCTCGAGCTCCAGAGCCACGTAGTTGGAGAGGATAAACAAGGTTTCCAGTTCCGCTGCCGCGTAGGGCGTTCCGAGGGCGCTGTCGCCCAGCAGCAAGATCCCGGCGGGGCGGCCTTCGGTCATCAGAGGCACGGCGACCTGAGCCCGGAAAGCCTCCAGATCGCTGCGCAGCGCCTGAGCCAGGACCTGGTCGGGCCAACTTGCCAGTTCGGCGCGCGTTACTACTCGGCAGTTGTGCAAATACCAGCGGGGCAGAGCGTCGCCGGGCCGCAGCCGTCCGGCAGAGGCCAGTTGCGCGGGAATCCCCTGGGCCGCATAGGGCCGGAATTCCTCGCCCTCCTCGGCACGCCACAGCAGGCAGTAACTGGCGCAGCGAGTGAACTGGCGCACCGCCTCCACGTAGGCAGTCAGCAGGCGGTCCCGGTCAAAATCGGCAGAGGAGGCCGCGACCAGGCGGTAAAACAGCGTGCCCTCCGGGGAGGGCGGCCGGTCCGGTGCGGGGAGGGCGGGGCCAACCGCCTGCGGCGTCAGAGGCGCGGCTCGCGAAGCGCGCAGGGCCGCCATCTCCAGCGCCGTGTCTACCAGTTCCTGCACTGCCCCGGACCCAGCGGAGAGGTCCAGCCACAGATCGGCCGTCACCAGTTTATCCTGGCGGATCGTCTCCATGCCCTCTGCGGAGACCAAGCACACGCGCACCGCCTGGGGCGCAGCCTCTACCAGTCGCTGGTAGGCGATCAGGCGTCCCCTGGAGAGGGGCTCCAGGGAGGCGAAGACGAGGGAGACCGGAAGGGACCACAGGAGGTCACGGATCTCCGACTCCCGGGCAGCGCGCAGCACCAGGGCGCGCTC
>CALFVE010000061.1 GCA_937928475.1 uncultured bacterium
ATCGGCACGCGCATCGTGCAGGCGCTGCTGGATCGCACCAGCGCCGAGAAGCCGGTCTATGCGGTGGCGGGGGCGCCGGAGTTCTTCACGGCCTTGGGGTTCGTGCCGACCGAAGAGATGCCGGCCTCTATCCGCGCCAAACTGACATACTGCCGCCGGTGCTTTAGGGCGCCGGTCACGGTTATGCGTTTGGAGGCCGGCCACAGACTGTAGGAGCCCGGCCCCTCGGGCTGGTGGCCGTGCCCAGCAAGGCCGCTCGGCGTACCTCGGCGCTGAGCGGCGTCTCGAAGAGGGTACCGTGAACCGGAAGATCGCTTTCCTCTTTCCCGGGCAGGGTTCGCAGTTTGTTGGCATGGCCGCCGACCTGGCGGAGGCCTATCCGCTAGTGGCCGCCACCCTCGCCGAGGCCGACGAGGTGCTGAGCCTGAACCTGGCGCAGGTGATGCGCGAGGGCCCGGCGGAGGCGCTGACTGCCACGGAGGTGGCGCAGCCGGCGATCCTGGCGCACAGCGTGGCTCTCTGGCGGCTGCTAGGGGAGGCAGGGATAGCGCCGGCAATGGTGGCCGGACACTCGCTGGGCGAGTACTCGGCCTTGGTCGCCGCCGGAAGCCTGGAGTATCCCGAAGCCCTGCGCCTGGTGCGGGAACGTGGGTTGCTTATGGCCGAGTGCGGCGCCCAGGTGGGCGGGGTCATGTTAGCGGTATTGGGGCTCGAGGCCTCTGTGGTAGAGGCGGTGGTAGCCCAGGCTCGGCAGGAAGGCGTTGTGGTAGTGGCGAACTATAACAGCCCTGGCCAGCTAGTGATCTCCGGCGAGGCGGCAGCAGTGCGCCGCGCGGAGGAGTTGGCCCGGGCGGCGGGGGCGCGAGGGGCAGTGCCGCTGCAGGTCAGTGGGGCCTTCCATTCACCGCTGATGCAGCCGGCCGCGCACCGGCTGCGCGAGCGGCTGGCAGAGACGCCGCTACAGGAAGCGGTGGTGCCGGTGGTAAGCAACGTGGATGCACAGCCGCGCCAGGCGGCACAAGCCTTGCGCGAGGCGCTGGGCCGGCAGATTACCGGTAGCGTGCGCTGGGCGGAGAGCGTGAGTCGGATGGTCGCGGCGGGCGCGGAGTGCTTCGTGGAGGTGGGGCCGGGCGAGGTTTTGACTCGGCTCATGAAGCGAATTGCCCCCGAGGTCGAAGCATTGAGTACCTCCACCGTGGAGGGTCTGGAGGCGGCGCTGGAGAGACTGAGATAGAGCGGCTTTGTGTTCCCCCCTGGCCCCTCTGGCCCGCGGGAGAGGGCAGCCGGCGGGGGCGGCAGGGGCCCCGCGGCGCACAGGAGCACAGGCGAGGCGTTTACCGTACTGGCACGCGAGACGCCTGTCCTGCTGAGATGTAGGGAGGAGTTGGCTTGCCTCTTAGCGGTCAAGTAGCCCTAGTTACCGGCTCCGGGCGGGGTATCGGGCGCGCGATTGCCCTGGCCCTGGCTGCGCAAGGCGCAAACCTCGTCATCAACGATGTGGACCTGGAGTCGGCCCAGGCCACCGCCGCCGAGGTCGAGCGCCGGGGCCGGCAAGCGATGGTTCACGGCGCCAACATCGTGGAGGAGGCGCAGGTGGAGGAGATGGTCGAGGCCACTGTTGCGCGCTGGGGCCGGCTTGACGTACTGGTGAACAACGCGGGAATCACCCGCGACGGCCTGCTGGTGCGCATGAAGGACGAGCAGTGGGACGCGGTGCTGGCGGTAAACCTCAAGGGGGCCTTCCACTGCATCAAGGCGGCGGCGCGCCCCATGATGAAGGCCCGCTACGGACGCATCGTCAACGTCGCTTCGGTGGCCGGCGTGATTGGCAATCCGGGGCAGGCTAACTACGCGGCTTCCAAGGGCGGTCTGATCGCGCTGACCAAGACAACTGCCCTGGAACTCGCGCCGCGCGGGATTACCTGCAACGCGGTGGCCCCGGGCTTCATTGAGACGGCCATGACCCAGCAACTGCCGGAGGAGGTGCGCGAGGGCTGGCTGAAGCGCATCCCGCTGGGCCGTCCCGGAACTCCGGAGGACGTGGCCGCGGCGGTGGTTTTCCTGGCGGGGCCGGCGTCCTCCTATGTAACCGGCCAGGTGCTGATTGTGGACGGCGGTATGGTGATGTGAGGGACGCAAGCGCAACAGAAGCGCAACGGAAGCGCAACCGAAGCGCAACGGAAGCAGAGCGGCAGAAGAACGGCGGCGGGAGGGGAGGTAGAAGGGCAAGGGAACGTATAGGGGTGAACTTTGCCGAGCGCGGCGAGGCGATGCCGACCCATGCGGCAGGATCTGAGCGCGGCAAGAGGGGACCGCGACGGGTGAAAAACCACGGGGGTGACCGGGTTCGGATTCCGACGACCGACGGTCGTGGTACATATTTCGGAGGTGAGCAGTATGGCGTTGTTTGAGCGGGTTCGCGACGTGATTGTGCGGGAACTCTCCGTTCCCGAGAGCAAAGTGACCGAGGAGGCTACCTTTGACGGGGACCTCAGTGCCGATTCCCTTGACGTGGTGGAACTGGTCATGGCCCTGGAAGATGAGTTCGACGTGGAGATACCCGAGGAGGATGCGGAGAAGATTCGCACGGTGGGGGACGCGGTGCGCTATCTGGAAGCTAAGGGGCGGAGCTAGTCGGGCAGGCGGCTGGCGCATCTGCTCGTCTTCTTGGCGGGGGTCTGCATGAAGAGGCGCGTTGTCGTTACGGGAGTGGGCATCATCAGTCCGGTCGGTAATGACCTGGACAGCCTCTGGCAGGCTTGCCTGGCAGGGCGCTCGGGCATTCGTGAGGTGACCCTCTTCGATGTCTCCGCCTACGCGACCCGCATCGCCGGAGAGGTGCCCAACTTCGACCCGGCGGAGCACATGGATCCCAAGCTGGCTCGGCGCTGCGACCGCTTCTCCCAACTGGGAGTGGCAGCGAGCATGCAGGCCCTGGCCGATTCCGGCTTGGAGATCACCCCGGCGAACCGGGATCGGGTAGGGGTGCTGTTGAGTTCCGGTATCGGGGGACTGGCAACCTGGGAAGAACAGTTCCGGCGGCTGCTGGAGAACGGCCCGGGGAAGGTCTCACCCTTCCTGGTGCCCATGCTCATCGGCAACATGCTCTCGGGTGTCGTCTCGATGATCACCGACGCCCGAGGACCGAATCTGGCAGTGACTACGGCGTGCGCTACTTCGGCGCACGCCATCGGACTGGCTACCGACCTGATCCGATTGGGGCGGGCGGAGGTCTTTCTGGCGGGAGGCGCGGAGGCAGCCGTGGTCCCCACGGCCTTCGCCGGATTCTGCGCCGCCCGGGCGATGTCGCGGCGCAATGACGATCCCGCGCGCGCCTGCCGGCCCTTTGACCAGGATCGCGACGGCTTCGTGATGGGGGAGGGCGCTGGCGCCGTGGTGCTGGAGGAACTGCAACACGCTCGGGCGCGCGGGGCCAAACTCTGGGCCGAGGTACTGGGCTACGGGATGAGCGGGGATGCCTATCATTTCACGGCGCCTCGTCCCGACGGCGACGGCGCGGCGGCAGCCATGACCGCCGCTCTGCTGGACGCGGGGGTTTCGCCTCGAGACGTGGGCTACGTCAACGCTCATGCGCCGGGCACCGTGGATGGGGACGCCATGGAAGCCCTCGCGGTGCGGGCGGTGCTGGGGGAGGAGACCCCGGTTTCTTCGACCAAGCCGATCCATGGCCACCTGCTAGGGGCCGCTGGGGTGACGGAAATGTTGATTTGCGTGCAGGTGGTGCGGGAAGGCCTGATTCCGCACACGCTCAACTGCGACCGGCCCGAGGAGGGTCTGCAGGTGGACCTGGTGCGGGGCCAGCCCCGCAAGGCGGCGGTGTCGGTGGCTCTGTCCAACTCCTTTGGTTTCGGAGGACACAATGCCGTGCTCGTGGTTGGGCCTCCTCCGGAGTAGGTGCAGTGCGGGCCCGGAGGTGGCGAGGGAAGACAAGTGGCGGCAGTTCATCCAACGCAACGGCCTGCCGGAGATGGAGGAGGCGCTCCTACGGCAGGCTTTTTCGCATCCCTCCTACGTCCGCGAGCAGGGACAGCCTGCGGCCACTTCTAACCAGCGCCTGGAGTTCCTGGGCGATGCGGTGCTGGACCTGGTCATAGCCGAGTATCTGTTCGAGCGCTATCCGCAGGAGCCGGAGGGGGAACTGACCCGGCGCAAGGCGGCCTTGGTGCGGCGCACCGCTCTGGCGGAGATCGCGCGGGAACTCGGCCTGGGCGAGATGCTGCTGCTGGGCAAGGGTGAGGAGGAAACCGGCGGGCGGGAGAAGGCCTCGCTGCTCGCCGACGCCCTGGAGGCCCTGATTGGTGCTATCTACCTAGCGGGGGGCTGGTCGGCCGCCCGGCAGTTCGTGCTCACCTGGTTCGCGCCACTACTTGAACAGGAGGCGCACGCCGCCGATTTCGACCACAAGAGCCGCTTGCAGGAGGTCATCCAATCACGGGTCAAGGCGCTGCCGTGGTACGAGACGGTGCGAGTGACCGGCCCTCCCCACCGCCGGGTTTTCGTGGCGGAGGTCCGTTTCAGGGGGCGGGTCCTGGGCGAGGGTCAAGGCCCCAGCAAGCGGCTGGCCGAGCAGCGAGCCGCCCTGCACGCTCTGCAGCGGCGCGAGGAATGGCTTCCGATGCTGGGCGAGGAGGAGGGGGCACCCCCGAACGGTGAGAGGGAAACCTAGCCTGGTGCTAACGCTGGCCGTTCTGGCCGGGCTTCTGCTCGCGCGGAGCGCCGCCTCCCCGGGGACCGAGGGCTCCCCGCCACCTGCACCGGCCCGCCAGTTTACCTGGATGTACGGCTTGCAAGGCTCCGCCGGCCTCGACCTGACCCGCCGGCTGGGCCTCAACACTTTGTACCTCCCCACCACTCCCGCGGTGGACTCGGTGGAGGAGAGCCGTCGTCTGGCCCGAGCGGCTGAAGCGGCCGGTGTGCAGGTGATTGTTGCTCTCCCTACACTCTCTGACCAGCGTCCGGCCGATCCCGACGACCCCGCTTACCTGGACGAAGTCGGCCCCCGCATACGGGCGGTGGTACGCCAACTGGCCTCCGAGCCCGGCGTCACTGCCTGGGCGATGGGCGACTATGCCGAGCGGGCTCTGCGCTACACCCCTCAGGGCCTACAGACCTACCTGCAGAAGCGATACGGTTCCCTGGAGGCGCTCAACGCCGCCTGGGGCAGCCAGTTTCCCACCTGGCCGGCGATTACGCTAACCTCTGCGCGCCAGGTGGACGCCGAGCGCCCCTTTGGCGTGGGGCGAGCCTCGGTGGACGTCGCCAACTACCAGGCAGACGCCCTGCGGCGACTGCTGCGCTTCTGGGCCGAACAGGTGCGGGGCGTGGACAGCGCGCGCCCCTTGTTTACCGGGCGCTTGGCGCTCTACCGCTCGTTGGTTTCGGTGCCGCGAGAGTACACCTACGTCGTCCCGGAGGCGCCGGTGGACGTGCTGGAGCCAGACCTGGTCTCGCAGAATGTGCAGGCGGTGGATCTGGCCCGCCAAGCCGGGGCTTTTGAGGTGGTACCTAGTCTACGACTGCCGGTGCCCCCGGAGCCGCATTACGGCGCGGGGCAGACGGTGGGGCGCTGGCTGCGGGAGGCGGCGCTCCACGGTGCACGGGGGGTGGCGCTGGACGGTCTGGGGCGGGTTCGGGAGAGCGCCAGCCCGGATGACGTGGTCCGCAAACTGGCTGAGCAGCTGAAAGACCTCGCTGGCGCCTTTCACCTCCGACC
>CALFVE010000062.1 GCA_937928475.1 uncultured bacterium
GGCGGCCGAGATGTGGATCCTGGCAGATGCCACCGACGTCAACCCGCCCTACGTCTCAGACGGATACCTGAACAACTCCACCTTCGTCTTCCGGCACAATGATACGGCGAACTTCGGCTACGTGGACGGACACGCCAAGGCGCTGACTCGCAACTTCCCGCCGCAACTCAACTACAACCCCTGCGCCAACTTTAGCGGGGCTGCGCCCGCCATTACTCGCTTCTGGTCGGGCATGGACCCGCAGTAGACGCCTAAGCGCCCGCCTCCCGAGGTGAGACTACACGGAGGGGCCACGCGCTAGCGCGGCCCCTCCGTCGTGTTCTCGCGCCACGAATACCCGGGCCTCAGCGGACGGCTCCGCAGCACTTCTTGAACTTCCGCCCGCTCCCGCAGGGACAAGGAGCATTGCGGGGGACTGCTTGCGGGACCCCGCCTCGCGCGGGGAGCGAGCGCTGCACCTGTCGCTCTTGCCGAAGCGAGTCGGCTAGGCGCCCCAAAGCCGGCAGGGCGTGGGCATAAAACTGCCGCCAACCTGCACACAGCCAACTGAGCCGCCGGGGGTTTCGGTCGTAGCGCCAGCGGTGCTTGAGGCAATCCCCCGCGCAGAAGCGTACGTACTCGCATCCCTCACACTCGCCAGCCCACGCTGCCTTCTGCTGCCCGAAGGCGGCGTAGCGCTCGGACCCTCGCAGGCTCGCCCAGGAGTCGGTCTCAATGTTCCCCAGCAAGAATTCCCGATTGACGAAGAAGTCGCAAGGGTAGACGTCGCCGTTGTATTCGACCACCAGGTAACTGCGGCAGTCGGTGCCTAGATGACAAAGCGCCGGCGGTTCTCCCACAAGCACCGCTAGCAGCGCATCGAACAGCCGCACCGAGACCTCCGGGTGCGCCGCACTGATCCATTGATCGAACACCTCGCAGAGGAAGTCCCCCCATTGCGATTCTGTGATGGTCCAGGGCAAGGGATGGCCCTGGGCGTCGAACTCCACGCAGGGGATGTACTGCTGGTAAAAGAGGCCCTGCTCCAGCAAGTAATGGAAGACCTCCCGGGGCCGCTCTACGTTGGCGGAAGTAATCAACGTGAGCACGTTGTGCTCCACGCCGTGGCGACGCAAGCAGGCCAGGGTCTGCATCACCTGCGCGTGCGAGCCGCGGCCGTCCGGGTAGCGCCGGTAGCGGTCGTGGATCTCGGCGGGGCCGTCCAGGCTTACCCCGACTAGGAATCGGTAAGTAGCCAGATGGGCAGCAAAGGCGTCGTCGAGCAGCGTAGCGTTCGTCTGCAGGCTGTTGGCAACAATCGAACCGGGCCGGCCGTGTTTCTGCTGAAGGCGCGTGACCTCGCGATAGAACTCCACCCCCAGCAGGGCTGGCTCGCCGCCCTGCCAGCCGAAGACATACTGAGGCTGATCGGTAGCCAGGTACGAAGCGATCAGACGCTCCAGCACCTCACCCGACATCCGATGAACGGTGGTCTGGGGGTACAGTGCCCGCCGCGGGAAGTAGAAGCAGTAGGGGCACCGCAGATTGCAGTCGGCAGAAGCAGGCTTGATGAGCAAGGAGAACGGCTTCATGGCGACCTGGGCCAGGTCAGTTCCTCCGGGTGGCGTCGCTCCAGTTCGGCCGCGGCCTGCCCCCGGCCGGTCGCGCGCAGACGCTCGAGATACCGCGCAAGTTGCCCGCGTGCGTGATGGGGCCCGCCTTCTCTCATCACCGTCCAGAGCGGATCAACCGCAAAGTCGCTGCCTCGCATCATCCTCGCGTGCCACTGCTCCAGGCGGTGGGCGGCCTCGCGGCACAGCTCCGGGCGCGCCGTCGCCATTTCCCGCTGCTCGTGCGGGTCGCTCTCGATCTCGTAGAGCATCTCCTCAGGGAACAGGTGGTAGCCGTCATGGTAGGTGCACATATACAGCCAAGGGCCGAAGCGAACACTTCGCTGGCACACGTGCGCGCACTGGCTGAGCACTAGATAATCGCGACCGCAGTCCTCGCCTCGCGTGAGCGCGGGCGCAAAACTCTGCCCATCCCAGGCTGACGGAGCCTCGGTGTCAAGCAGTTCGGCTAGGGTGGGCGACAAGTCCAGGTTGTAGTGCAAACCGTGGTCGGTCCGCCCGCCGGGCAGGCCGGGCCAGCGGACGATCAGCGGGATACGACAGGTCGCATGATCGGCCGTAGCGTGCTCGGCGTAGATGCCCAGTTCGCCCAGGTTCTCCGCGTGGTCGGCGCTGACGATGACAACCAGGTCCTCCCAGACACCTTGTTCCTGGAGGGCGTCAAAGAGCCGGCCTAGGTGCTCGTCCATGTAGCGGATGCCACAGTCGTAGCCGTCAATCAGCCGACGCAGGTCGGCCCGGTCCTTGAGTTCGCCGGGATAGCGCGGCCACTCCGGGGATTCCCGGTTATCGTACATGTTGATCTCGCAGGCGGTGTGCGGGCCCACTAGGGTGCGGTGATAAGCTAGCACCTGGGGAGTGAGCCACTCCGGCAGGGGTTCGTCGGCGAAGGGATTGCCGAACGCCGCCGGCGCCCAGTAGGGCGTATGGGGATCCCAGTAATTGACGTGGAGAAACCAGTCGTCGCGCCGGGCGTTCGCCTCGATCCAGCGCAAAGCCGTGGGAGTAACGTCCTGCGCCGATTCCATGCCGCCCTTGCCGGTGTTGTACATTTCGCGGAAACCCGCGTAGAACCACCAGGCGCCGTGGCGTTCGGCGAAGGGGCTGATGGAGACCGTATACAACCCTGCTCGGCGCAGCACGTTCGGCAGGCTCTCCCGGTCGAGGCGATCGCGGAAGCCCCGCGAGGCCCCCTGAAGACGCATGTCGGCCGCCGTACCCCCGTGTCCCACTACCCCGGTGTGGATGCCGAAGCGGCCGCTGAACAGCGCCGCACGCGAAGGCAGGCAGGGTGCGTCCGAGCAGTAGTAGTTGGTGAAGAGGGTGCCCTCGGCCGCGACGGCGTCCAGATTGGGCGAGGTATGGCGATGATAGCCGTAGCAGCCCAGATGATCAGGCCGCAGGGTATCTAGGTCGAGGTACAAGATGCGCATTCGTCGGCTCCCGATTTGGCCACAGGCTACCACCCCCACTTTCCCGCTGCCGGAGAGATAGTCCTTCTCTGTTCTCCGCACAAGGAAAAGCCACAGCAAAGGCGAAAAAGAGCCAGGAGATGACGGCGTGCCCGGCCAGGTTGGCACGCGGACGACGGGGGCCTGGGGCTCCTGGACACGGCATGCAGGTATTGTCGGCTCCGGCGCGCAACGACCGCCTGGAGGTCGAACCGTGTAGGGCCCGGCTCAGGCAAGTCCTTCGTAGTGGACCAGATTCAGGAGTCACTCGAGGTCTCTCTGAAAGACGAGCGGGCGCGACTAGAGAAGAAAGTGGTGAACGTCTCGCAATTCGCCGGACCAGAGCATCTGCTCCAGGCGCTCACCGAGATCCGGGCGCTCTCGCTCCAAAACAAGGTTCCCTTTGTGCGGGGGGACGAGTTTGACTGCCAGTACGGGGAAGCCCAAGGAGGCTGGCTGAGTCGCTTCCTGATGCCTATGCACGACGCCGAATACTGGGATGGAAGGGCGCAGCGTGCTTAGGGCAAGAGTGTGTGCGCCTTTGTGGGAGGGACCTGGCCCACCGTGGAATCTTTTTCTAAGTGGGTAGACGACCCCCTCTTCGGTACCCCTCAAGGCGCGGGATTTCCACGGTCGGCTGGACCGGGCGTTGCAGGTCCCCTGTGTCGAGGTGCCCGCAGAGGGCGAATCGCCTCCCCGGGGATGTCCCAGGCTGAACCGCGCCCTCGCTCTTCGCCCCAGCCTGCGCCGGCTGGAGTACATAGACCGCAGCGTAGCCGAGTTCCTCTTGACAGCGCGGCTGCGGCACGGTATGCGCAGCCTCCAAGCCATTATCGAAGCGAGTTCGCTGCGGCGAACCAGCCGCTTCTCTTGCCGGCATCTGCCCCCTCGGGCGGTACTCCAGATACACGTGGTGGAGCCGGAGACTCAGGACGAACCAGGGGGGCCGCTGCGCATCCGTCACTGACCGGAAACGGGCCCGAGCGGGCGAGCACAAGGAGCAGACGCATCACTTATGCCCAAAGCGCTTTGCATCGGAGTAACCGGCCACCGCTTTCTCGCGGAGGAGAAGAAACTGAGGGCGGCGGTCCGCCTGGCGATGGCGCGCCTGCGGGCACAGTTCCCCAAGCGGCCGCTCCGGGTGCTTTCCTCTTTGGCGGAGGGCGCCGATCGCTCGGTTGTTCAGGAGGTGCTCAAGCAACAGGGCACCACCCTGGTAGTTGCCTTGCCCTTGCCAGTGGAGGACTACCGGCAGGACTTCGCCACCCCTCAGTTCAAGGCGGCCTTCACTCGGCTTATCAAACAGGCGGAGCGGGTGCTGACCCTGCCTCCCGCTGGCACCCGCAACCAGGCCTACGAACAAGCAGGCCAGTATGTCGTGGACCATTGCGATGCCCTGATTGCCCTCTGGGACGGACAGGAAGCACAGGGTCGAGGTGGTACGGCGGATATGGTGCGTCGCGCTCTCGCTCGCGGCGTTCCCGTCTTCCACATCAAAGCCGGCAACCGCAAGCCCGGCACCACCGAGCCCACCACTCTGGGTGACCAACAGGGAGAACTGGTCGTGTACAACCTCTAGGCCCCATTGCGTAGCCCCCGCCCGTCACTGGCCGTTTGCGGAGAGGCATGGCGGCAGGAGAAACGCGCCGGGCGGGGAAATGCAGAGTTCACGGCAGCAAATGGACCTGGCAAGGGACGGGGGCCACCGGGGCAACGAAGGAAGCGGTCGCCGGCTCTGCCCGCGCTGCCTGTCTCCTGACTCGGGAGGAGTAGCCTCGTGCGCGGCAGGGCTCCCCATTATCTGGTCGGCATCGGCATCGGCCTTGTCAGCGGCCTCCTGGCGGCCTGGCTGTGTCACCCCCAGACGCGCGCCGGCCTGCTAGCCCAGGGCCTGTGGCGCATGGAGCTGGTCACCTACGACTACCGCCTCTCCTACTCTCCCTCTCCCGGGCCGAGCGCCGAGATCGTACTGGTCACCATTGATGACGAGTCCTTCTCGCAGCCTCAACTCCAGCGCTGACCTTGGCCCCGGCGATTCAATGCGCGAGTTATCAAGAACCTGACAGCCGCTGGTGCGCGGCTCATCGGGATGAACATGGTCCTGGCCGGGGTGAGTGGTGGGGGTGGCCCGGAGGCCGGTCACAAGGGCCCGCTAGCGTTGTCCGAGCCCTCCCACGACGACAAGTGGCTGACGCGAGCCCTTAGGGGCGCCGGGAACGTTGTGCTGGCCATGGAGGTGGCCAGCGCGCCGGTGGCCGGACGGGAAGGCGGGGCGGAACTGATCGTGGGCAACTTCCCCTTCGAGGACTTCGAGGACGCCGCCCTGGGCCTGGCCTGCGCGAACATGCCCCGCGCCCTCGATGGCGTTGTCCGGCGCAACTGGCTCTCAGTCACCCATCAGGATGAGTCCTTCCCCTCCCTGCCGGTAGCGCTGGCCGCGCACTACCAAAACAGCACTCCCGCTCAGGTGGGCGCAACCGCCCTGGCCCTCGGCCAGGCGCAGCATCCAGCACTGAGCGGCAACAGCATTCTGGTAGCCTATCGGGCGCCCATCGGGGCGGGCTTTCGCCGACTGCCCTATTATCGGATCCTCGAGAACGACTTTGACCCGCAGCAGGTGGCCGGTGCGATCGTGCTCCTTGGCAGCATCGCGGCCGAATTGCACGATCTGCACTATACGCCCATGGCCTTGCGGGGGGCGGGCGGCACGGGAGAGAAAGCAGCGCTCATGCCGGGGGTGGAGATCGTGGCCAACACCACCGATGGGCTGATCCACGGCCGCAACATCAAGCCGCTGGATCCGTCGGCTACGGCGGCCTTGACGGTGGTCGCAGCGATGGTGATGGCGGCGCTGCTGGTATGGCTACGTCCGCTCAAGGCGCTGGCCCTTGGTTGGTTGCCACTGGTCGTTCTCGCCGTGGTAGGGACCTTCGAAATCTTCTGGACACGGCGGCTGTGGGTGCCGGCCATCCCGCTCTTGCTGGGCCTAACGCTATCATACGGCGCGGGCACCATCTACCTGGAACTGACCGCCGTACGGGGCCAGCGCCGGCTGCGCCAGGCCTGGGCCAAGCGGGTCTCCTCCGAGGTGCTTAGTGTTATCCTGAACAATCTTGGGCTGACCAAGGTCGGCGGCCGGCGCCTGGTGGAGACGGTCTTCTTCTCCGACCTACAGGGTTTTACCCCCTTCTGCCACTCTTCCCCACCGGAGCAGGTCGTGGAGCAAGTCAATAAGTACCTGACCATCGCCACTCAGGTGATTCGCGCGCATGGCGGGACCCTGCACAAGTTCATCGGCGATGGAGTCATGGCCGTCTTCGGCGATTCCGTGGAGCAGCCTGACCATGCGCTCAGGGCGGTGCAAGCGGAGCGGGACTTCCTCCAACGGATGAACGAACTCCGGAG
>CALFVE010000063.1 GCA_937928475.1 uncultured bacterium
GAAGAGGGCAAGAACCAGGTTCGCCTGCTCGACATCCAACTGGCAGCCCTGGAAGCCCAACGCAAAGCCATCAACCCTCAGCAGAGAGCCTTGCTCAGCCTCGCGCCCACCTCGGCAGTGGGGCAGACGCAGGCCCGACTCGAGCAACTGATGGTGGAGCGGCTGACCCTGCTCAAGGACTACACCGAGGGGAGCCGCCGCATCCAACAGATTGACGCTCAGATTGCCGACCTGCGGGAACATCTGAAGGCGGAACTGGCCCGGGCCACGCCCGCAGAACTCGAGTCGAGCAACCCGGAGTTGCAGGACCTGAGGAAGCGGCGCCTAGAGCTGGAGACCCAGCGACTGGTAGCCCTGGCCAGTAACTCGGCCACCGCCACGATGCTGAGCCGGACCCAGGCCGAGCTTCAAAACCTGCCCAGCGAGCAAGTGAGATTCCAGCAACTGGAGCGGCGGGTGAAAGTGGCCGAGACGGCCTACAGCCAACTGCTGGCCCAGGAGCAAGTCCTGCGCATTCAGAAGGCAGCGGCGGTGGCCAGTGCCTTTGTGCTGGGACGAGCCGAGGTCCCTCGGGAACCGGTCTCGCCCAAGATTGAGCGCAACGTCATGACCGGCGCTCTCGTCGGCTTGTTCCTGGGGCTGGTCGTGGCCTTGCTGGCCGACCGCATGGACGACACCTTCCGCAACCCCAGAGAAATGGAGCGCCTGCTGCGGCTGCCGGTCCTGGGCATGGTGCGGCTCAAGCAAGAGGGCAGTCCAGTGCTGCTGGCGGAGGAAGACGACCGCTCTCCCTTCGCAGAGGCCTTCCGTACCCTGAGGGCCAACATGCGATTCACCGCCGTGGATGGGCAGGCCCAGACCGTACTGCTGACCAGCGCCGGGGCTGGAGAGGGCAAGTCCACCTGCGCCGCTAACCTGGCTATCGCCTCCGCCCGCGCGGGTCAAAGAGTGATCTTGGTGGACACCGACATGCGCCGCCCGGTGCTGCATGAGTATTTCCAGGCCGACAGTTCCCGGGGCCTGACTAATGTCCTGGTGGGCGACGTGGCCGTGGAGGAGGTGCTTCAAGAGACCAGCGTCCCCGGTTTGCGGCTCTTGCCCTCCGGGGTCTTGCCCCCGAACCCGGTGGCGCTCACCGAGTCGGAGGCCATGCGCCAACTGGTGGACAGGCTCCGCCAGGAGGCGGATCTGATTGTCTTTGATTCGCCGCCGGTCTTGATTGCCGCCGACGCCCAGATCATGAGCAGTTTTCTGGACGCTACCTTGCTGGTTATTGACCCCAAGGTCACCAGACGCGAAATGGCCCAGCGGGCCTTGGAACTGCTGCATCGGGCCAAGGCCACCCCCCTGGGCATCATCATCAACAAGGCCCGCCAGCGCGAGCAGGGCTATTATTACTATTACTACTACCACTACGATTACTATTACTACAACGGCGAGCACAAACGCCGCAAGAGCGTGCAGGCATGAGCACGGAAACCACGACGCGAGCGAACTCAGCGACCTCGGCCCAGTCGCCGGCTGCCCGCCGGCCCCCTCGGGAGGAGTGGTGCTCGCGGGACCGCCGGGGCCTGATCAGCCAGATCAAAGAGGTCTGGCGCTTCCGGGAACTGATGTGGACCCTCTCCCTGCGGGCGCTCAAGGGGCGCTACCGGCAAACGCTGTTGGGGGCCAGTTGGGCCATCATCCAGCCCTTGACCCTGACCGTGGTATTTACGCTGGTCTTCGGCAAAATCGCCCGAGTGGACACCGGCGGCGCCGCCTACCCGGTCTTCGCCTATGCGGCCATGCTGCCCTGGCAACTGTTCAGTAGTATCCTGAACCGCGGCACCGGCAGCGTGCTGGAGAACGGCGCCGTGGTCAAGAAGATATACCTACCCCGCGAGATTTGCCCTCTTTCCGCCATCCTCGTTTGCTTGGTGGACTTTGCAGTGGCGGCGCTGGCGCTGGTCATCTTCATGATCATCTTCCGGGTGGCGGTCTCCTGGCTACTGGTCCTCCTGCCGGTGCTCCTGCTGGTGGAGATTGTCCTGGCGCTGGGAATTGTCTTTTTCCTTTCGGCTCTGACCGTATACTACCGTGATGTCGGCTACGCCCTGCCCCTGGTGCTGCAACTGGGGATGTTCGCCTCCCCGGTAGCCTACTCCGTGGGCACGGTGGCCTCGGCCCGGCCCGAGTACCTATCGTGGTACATGCTGAACCCGATGGCCCCGATTCTGGAGGGCTTCCGGCGGATCATCGTGCAGCAGACCATGCCGCAGTGGGACTATGTGCTCTACGCGACTGGCGTGGCGTTGCTGTTCCTGTGGGCAGGATACTGGTACTTCAAGCGCAAAGAGGGCGGGTTTGTGGACGTGTTGTAAGGCGGTAGAGCGGGCTTGCAAGCCTGCATCCGCCAGTAGCGCGGGCGTCCCGCCTGTTCCGCTGTAGGGCGCGGGCTACTTCCCGCGCCGGGGATGGGCCGTTGTCTCGACTTTCGACATTCGACTTCCGACTTCCGCCAACCATGAACGACCTTCTCATCGAGGCCCACGGCCTGGGCAAGAAATACCATCGTGGCTACTTCGCAAGAAAGTTCGGCCGGCGCAAGGGCTCCGACGAGTTCTGGGCGCTGAAGGACATTGACCTGGAACTGCGCGCCGGGGAGTCCCTGGGCATCATCGGCCCTAACGGTGCCGGTAAGAGCACGCTGCTGAAAATCCTCTCGCGGGTTACCACGCCGACCGAGGGCTGGCTGCGCGTGCGCGGGAGGGTGGGGGCGCTGATCGAACTGGGGGCGGGCTTTCATCCCGAACTCAGCGGGCGGGACAATATCTTTATCGCCGGCTCAATTTTGGGGATGCGTCGCAAGGAGATCGCTCGGCGCTTCGAGGAGATCGTGGATTTTGCGGAACTGGAAGAATTCATAGACATGCCGATCAAGAAGTACTCCTCGGGAATGTCGGTGCGCCTGGGCTTCGCCGTGGCCGCTTTCATGGACCCCGATATTCTGCTGGTAGATGAGGTGCTGGCGGTAGGGGACGGGCGCTTCCAGAAGAAGTGCTTCACGGCTCTCCAGCGCTTCCGCGAGCAAGGCGTACCCATCATCCTCGTCTCCCACTCGATGTATAACATCCAGCGGAACTGCCAAGAGGCGCTCTGTCTCATGCGAGGGCGGGTCATGGCCCGAGGCGAGGTCCAGGAGGTCATCAACGCCTATCAGGCCAGCATGCAGCAGGAGCCCGGCAGCGGCCAAAGGTTGGCGGAGATAGATGCAGAAGCCCGGGCCCTCTCTGGCGAGATGCAGATAACCCGGGCGGAACTCTGCGACCGGGAGGGACGACCCTGCCACGAGTTCAGTGCCGGCGAGGGAGCCGTGGTGGTGATCGGCTACCGCACTGACAGTTCCGGCGGAGATTTCAGTGTGCGGATCGCCTTCGTGGACAAGGGCGGCAACATCCTGGCTGTGAACGACACGCAGTTAGACGGCCGCCGGCTGCACACCAACGGCGGGGATGGGGAGGTAAGATGCCGGTTCCCCAGGCTACCCTTCACGGCCGGCGAGTACTTCCTGCAGGTATCTTTGTTTGACGAGACCACCAGACTCCGCCACGACATGTGGCGGGGTTTGCTGGGCCAGGGGAACCTGCGGCTGGTCATCAAGCCGGACGCCAAGAGCGCGAGCCTTGAGCAGTGGCAGGGAGTGGTGAATGTA
>CALFVE010000064.1 GCA_937928475.1 uncultured bacterium
GACCTGCAAGTAGGGGTGACTCTCGATCTGGCCGAGGTTCTTACCGGGCTGGAGCGCGAGATCACCTATTCTCGCACTGCCTTGTGTGAGCACTGCGGAGGCGAGGGCGTCGAGCCCGGCAGCCCGGTGCACCGCTGCGAGACGTGCGCGGGTCGCGGAGAGGTGCGCCAGACCGTCAACACTCTGCTGGGCGTAATGACCACGGTGCGGCCCTGCTCTCGCTGCGGCGGGGCGGGGCGAGTTGCCGAGCAACGGTGCCGCGAGTGTCAGGGCCAAGGGGCGGTGCGGCGCGAAGAGACCATCACCGTGCGTATTCCGCCGGGCGTCGGCCACGGTGACGAACTGGTGGTGCGCGGGGCCGGCGAGGAACTCCCGGGTGCCGCTCCCGGAGACCTGGTCGTGCGCATCTCGGTGCGCAAGCACCCGCTGTTCACCCGCCGCGGCCGCGACCTGGAGATGACCCAGGAGATCAGTTACCTTCAGGCGATCCTGGGCGATACGCTCACGGTGCCCACCCTCACAGGCGCAACCGAGGTTCTCCTGCCGGCTGGGTCCCAGCCAGGCGATGTCTTGGAGCTCCCTGGCGAGGGCCTTCCCGATCGCGGTGGCTCGCGCCGCGGCCGCCTGCTCATTCACCTGCGCGTGGTGATCCCGACGCAACTGGGCGAACGCGAGCGGGAACTCCTGGAGGAACTCGCCCGCGAGCGCGGCTTGAACCCTCCTGCCCCGCCCAAGGGCCTCTTCGAGCGCCTGCGCGACTCGCTGGGGGGCTGAAACGATTCCCGTCGACGAGCCCCGCCGCGAGTGGCACGTTCTGCGTTTCACCATCCCCGCTGCATGGGAGGAACTCCTGGCCGGCTGGCTGATCGAGTTGACCGGGCGCGGGGTGTGCAGCCGGCCCCAGGGCTTTCAGGCGGAGGTCGCTGCGTACCGCCCTGACCCTGGGCAGGCCGAATTTGTCCTGGCCGAAACCGGACGCCGTTGGGGTGAGTTCTGCGCTGTCGAGGGCGGCGGCCTGCCTTTGGAGATTGCTCGGGAGGTCCTCAGCGAAGAAGACTGGGCCCACGCCCGGAAGGCACACTACCGTCCGCTGCGCGTAGGGCGGCGTTTCGTGGTCAAGCCCTCCTGGGAGGCCTGGCCGCCCGCCGATGCGCCTGAAGCAGCCCGCGTTGATGACCTAGTCATCGAACTCGATCCCCAGATGGCCTTCGGCACCGGCACGCACGAGACCACGCAGCTGTGCCTAGAGGCCCTGGAGCGTTACCTCGCTCCCGGTGAGAGGGTGGCCGACCTCGGCTGCGGCTCGGGGATTCTGGCGATCGGCGCGGCCCTGCTGGGGGCCAGTGCGGTGTGCGCCTGGGACGTTGACCCCCTGGCCGTCGTGACTGCGCGGGAGAACTGCGCTCGAAGCCGGGTGGCGCACCGGTGCCGGATCGAGGAGGGGGACGCGCTTCAGGCCCTTGCCAGCAGGTTTGATGTGGTCGTCGCCAATGTGCACACCGCGTTCCTGCTCAGTCTGATCTCCCGCCTCCCGGCGCATCTGACGCCGGGCGGGCGGGCGATCCTATCCGGCGCCGCCGCCTCGAGTGCGCCGGCCCTGCGGGAGGCTGTGGCAGGAGCCGGTCTCCACCTGCGGGAAGAGATTCTCCGCGGAGAATGGATAGCGCTCGTCGCCCAACGTAAGTGGCGGGCCTCCTCCGTCTAGCCATCGTTCTCGCTGCCGATGTCTACTCGCCTCTTCCTCAACCGGACACCCGCCCTCGGCGACCTCATCCCGCTCAACGCCGCGCAGAGTCACTACCTCCGCGACGTGTTGCGCCTACGCGCAGGAGGCGCCTTCACGGCGGTTCTACCGGATGGAACCGAGGCGGAGGCCTGCCTCGAGGCGGACGGTGACTCCCTGGGCGGCCGCGTCCTGGCCCTGCGCGCGGGCCGCCCTCAACCTCCTGTTCGCCTGCTTCTCTACCCGGCGCTAACTAAGCGCACTGCTTTCGAGTGGATGCTGGAAAAGACTACCGAAGTGGGCGTCAGTGAGATTTTCCCAGTGCTAGCGGAGCGCTCGGTCGTCCGTCCCCGCCCCGATCGCCTTCCCGGACAGGTGGAGCGGTGGCACAAGATCGTTGAAGCCGCTGCCGCGCAGTCTCAGTCGCCTTCGGTCCCGCTGGTGCATCTGCCCCTGACCTTCGAAGCGGCCCTCGCGCACTGGCAAGCGCAAGGGATTCCTGGTATCATCTTTGCGCTACCTCGGGATCGGGAACCCGCGCCGCTGCGGACCGTCCTGCCCGGCTTGGCCCCGGCGCCGAGCCTGGCTGTGTTCATCGGCCCGGAGGGCGATTTCTCGCCGGGCGAGTTTGCTGCGGCCACCGCCGCGGGCTTGTGCCCAGCCAGTCTCGGGCCACGAGTGCTGCGCACAGAGACTGCCGCCGTGGTCGCCGTCGCCTTGTGTCTGCACGATCTCTCTCCGGCTTGACCTGCCTTGTCGCTCCCTGCGCGACCTCGCGCGGCTGGTCAAGACCGGACCCGTCTAGGAGTAAGGCCATGCGAATGAAGATCCGGACCTGGCTTGCGTTGGTGTCCCTGACGGCGGCGTTGATGGCTGGCTGTGTCCAGCGGGTGCCTCCCGAGCAAGCCACGGCTCCCGTCACCGGATCCGCTGCCGTGGAACTCGTCCTCTATACGTGGACCGAGGTCACCGAACTCCAGGCCAACCAGGCCCTAGTAACGGAGTTCGAGCAGGCCCACCCTGGCGTGAAGGTGCGCATCCAAAACGTCCCCGGCTCCCGGGAGGCCATGCAGAAGCTGCAGACGATGTTCTCCGCCGGCGAGCCGCCCGACGTGATGAGCCTGCATGGCGCCTACTACCTCCCCTTTGCCTCCAAGGGCGTACTCGCGGACCTGGAGCCCCTGATCGCCCAGGATCCGGACCTCAACTTGGCAGATTTCTACCCACGTCTGGTGGAGTTGTGCCGCTGGCAGGGCAAACTGTACTCGCTGCCTCGGTATACCTCTGTGCTTGCGCTGTTTTACAATAAGGCCAAGTTCGATGCTGCCGGCCTCGCTTACCCCGGTTCGCAGTCGCCGTGGACCTGGGAGCGGTATCTAGCCCTCTGCAAGCAACTGACCCGCGACACCAACGGCGACGGCACCCCCGACGAGTGGGGCGCTTACATTGACTTCTGGGATACGCGGCTGTACCCTTGGCTGTGGCAGAACGGCGCCGACATTATGAACGCGGAGCGGACGCGGTGCACGCTAGACTCGCCCGCGGCGATCGAGGCGCTCACCTTTGTGCGTGACTTGCGCCACCGGCACGGTGTCTGTCCGCCTACGACGGCCGGCGAGCGCAACGAGGGGCTTAACATGCTGATGCAGGAGAAAGTGGCCATGTTCATGACCGGCCCCTGGGATGTGCAAACGCTCCTGCAGAAGCCAACCTTACAGTGGGACGTGGCGCCCCTGCCGGCGCGGAAGCGCGCCGCCACGCTCCTGGGTACCGAGAACTACGCTATCGCTGCCGCCAGCAAGCACCCGCAGGAGGCCTGGGAACTGTACAAGTTTCTGCTCAGCGCTCACAGCCAGGAGTTCATGGCCGAGAAACTGGACAAGATGCCCTCCCGCAAGTCGGTGGCGGAGGGCTCCTATCTCACGGCGCCCGCCAAGTACAGCCGTCAGGTCTTCGTGGACGCCCTATCCTACGCCCAAGCGGTGCCTAACATTCCCGAATGGGACGAAGTCGCCCACTACGTGAAGGACGCTTTTGACCGCATCTGGGTAGGCACGCAGTCGGTGGAGGGAGCCCTCCGCCAGGCAACTCGCGAGGTGAACGAAGCCCTGGCCAAGGCGCGCCGCGG
Source organism: uncultured bacterium (assembly GCA_937928475.1). Lineage (GTDB taxonomy): Bacteria > Armatimonadota > Zipacnadia > Zipacnadales > Zipacnadaceae > Zipacnadum. Next base: position 3,852 of record CALFVE010000064.1, read on the forward strand.
CCCGTCCTGGTGAGGGAGCGAGACCTTATGTCCGGCGGGGCTCCAGCCGCATTTGATCGGCGACGCCCGCCGCCTGAGGAGCCGGCGCCGCGATCCGGGCTCGCCCTACCGATTTCCCTGAGGCCTGTCGTCCGGAGACAGATGCGCTGAGCGCAGCGAAGGGCGGGGTAGGTCGCCTGGCCTGGTGGGATTGCCTGCCGTAAAGAAGCCCGAGCGCGTGCAGCCGTCCAAGGGCGCCGGTTCGGGCGCCCGAACCGGGCTCTGAAGCACTGACTATCCATCACCCACCGTACATCATGCAGTTCCTCCACCCCTCACCGCATCAACCCTTCCACTTCGACTCCTGGGCACAGGTTGAGGATAAGCTCGCCGAACTCGGCGTCAGCCTGCCCTACGAGGACGACCTCTCCTGTCTGAGAGGACCTGTCGAACTCGCGGGCTTTTCCCTCCCCAACGCCTTGATGGTTCACCCGGTGGAAGGCTGCGACGGGGACCGCCGGGGCTATCCGCAAGAACTCACCTTCCGCCGTTATCGTCGTTTCGCTGCGGGCGGCGCGGGGATGATTTGGCTGGAAGCGGCCGCTGTCGTCTTCGAAGGGCGCGCCAATCCCCGGCAACTCCTGGTGGTGGAAGACAACCTGCCAGGCCTGGTGCGCTTGGTGGAGGAGACTTGCCGCGTCGCGCAGGAGACCTTCGGCCCCGACCACCGGCCAATGCTAGTGGCGCAACTCACCCATTCCGGCCGCTACAGCAAGCCTCGCGGCGTACCGGAGCCGATCATTGCCCACCACTCGGCCCCACTTGACCCCAGGCACCATCTTTCGCCCGACTATCCGCTCATTTCCGACGCCGAACTGGACGCTCTGCCCGAGCGCTACGTCGCCGCCGCGCAGGTCGCGCAGGCTGCCGGCTTCGATGCGGTAGACATCAAAGCCTGTCATCGCTATCTCCTCAACGAACTGCTGGCTTCGCATACCCGCGAGAACAGCCGCTACGGTGGAGACTTCGAGAACCGCGTCCGGTTGCTGCTCGACATTGTCCGCCGCGTGAAGGCCGAGGTGCCTGGCCTGATCGTTACCACTCGCCTGAACGTCTACGATGCCCTCCCTTATCCCTGGGGCTTCGGCATGGCCACCGACGGGAGTATGACCCCCGACCTGACCGAGCCGATCGCGCTTCTGCGCCGTCTTCAGGCGGCGGGAGTGCCCTTCGTCAATCTGGCCTACGGCAATCCCTACTACAACCCCCATGTCGAGCGCCCCTACGACACCGCCGAGGCCGGCGGCTACCTGCCAGAGGAGCACCCCCTGGTCAACATCGCCCTGATGTGCGACCTGAACCGCCAGATTCACGAGGCGCTCCCTGATCTGCCACTTATCGCGACCGGCTTCAGTTGGCTGCGGCAGTTCTTCCCGCAGGTAGCGGCGGGGATGATCAGCCGCGGCTGGGCCGCGCTGGCCGGCCTGGGACGCGGTGCTCTGGCCTATCCTGACTTCGCGCGCGAGATCATCGAACACGGGCGCCTCACCCCGACGCGCCTGTGCATCACCTGCTCCTCCTGCACTCAGATCATGCGCGACGGAGGCAGAGCAGGCTGTGCGGTGCGCGATCACGAGATCTACGGCCCCATCTACCGCGAAGGCCGGATGCGTGACCCTCGCTTTGTGCGGGAACTCGCCGCCCAGTGTCGGGACTGCGCCGCGCCCACCTGCCAGGAGGGCTGCCCGGCCGCCGTGGATGTCCCCGGCTTCGTCCGCGCCCTCGCCGACGGCGACGACCGTCGCGCCTATCAGATCCTGCGCCGGAACAATCCCCTCCCCGAAATCTGCGCCTACGTCTGCCCCGCCGAGGTGCAATGTGAGGGCGCCTGCGTCCAGCAGCACATCGGCTTCGGGGCGGTGCCCATTCGCGCCTTGCAGCGCTACGTCTCCGAGAAGGCGCGCCGGGAAGGGTGGGCGGTTCTGCGCGTTCCGGAGGAGGAGACGGGTTGTCGCGTCGCCGTTGTCGGCGCGGGTCCGGCCGGGATTGCCGGCGCCGTGCGCCTGCTGGAGCAGGGCCACCGGGTGACCATCTTCGAGATGGAGCGCGAGCCTGGCGGCGCGGCCAGCGGCCTCATCCCGCGCGAACGACTCGACGAGGAAGCCCAGGCGGGTGAGTTGTCCGCCTTGCTCAATTCAGACAGTCAGGGCCGGCTAGAGCGCCGCTTTGGGGCAAGGCTGGGGGACGGCCTCTCGCTTGACGATCTCCTCAACGAGGGCTACGACGCGGTGCTGCTCGCCACCGGGTTGCCCGAGTCCGCCTCCTTGCCGGGAGCCAAGCGACCTCGGCACGGTGTCGAAGACGCGCTCACCTTCCTGCGGCGCATGAAAGCGGACTCCGCGACGCCGGTGCCGCCCCGCGTTGCAGTGTTGGGGGGCGGAAATACCGCCCTGGACGCAGCCATGCAGGCGCGGCGGCACGGCGCACGCGATGTTTACCTCCTCTATCGCCGCTCCTTTGCTGAGATGCCCGCCTGGCCGGCGGAACGTGATCAGGCTCTCGCCGCCGGGGTGCATTTCCTCATTCTCACCCAGCCTGTGGACTACGTGGCCGACGAGGAAGGTCGTCTGCAGGCTGTCGAGGTGGTCAGCACGCTCCTGGGCGAACCAGACGAGAGCGGCCGCCGCCGGCCCGTGCCCCAGCCGGAATCCCGCCGGGCGATCCCGGTGGATCTCGCCATCGAGGCCCTGGGGCAGCGTCCCTCCGCCGGACTCCGCGCCGCTCTTCCCGGTGTCGAGTTCACGACGGAGGGCCTAGTGCAGGTGGACAAGAACTTCATGACCGCTCGGCCGGGCATCTTCGCAGCCGGGGACCTGGTCAACGGCGGGGCCACCGTGGCCCAGGCGGTAGGCGAGGGTTTCCGCGCCGCGGAGGCCATTGCCGAATACCTGCGCAGTCGCGGCCTGCACGAACAGTAGCCTCACAGGCTGGGCCAAACTGCTCGCTCTGCCCGGGCGCTCATTCGCTTGCAGTGGACGCCCAGCATGTTCCCCTTCTCTCCCTCGCAGGTGGGGGAGAGTGCCGGCTTCGGCGGCGGCGAGAGCAACTGCACGCCGGGACCTGGAAGCCGCTCCCCCTGCCTGCATGCCAACGTCCCGGCGGCTGCAAGTCCCGCGTTACCAACGGTCTGCTAGCTAACATTGCACGGAAGCAACGTTGGCGCGGGGAGTTGATTCATGCTGGCCCCGTGGGTGCAGTGGTGGAGACCTCGCCAGGGACCACATGCCAGGGCGAGCGTGGCCGGCATGCCCGGAAGATAGCCGCGCTGACACAGCACCAAGCGCGCGCCCCGAGCGGGGGGTTCAACGCTGCACGCCCTGCGCCACGCACGTGGCTCGTGCAAACCCCATCACCCGTGCAAATGCCTGAGACCCACCCCCAGAAGGAGTTGATTCCGAGCCAAGCGAACAGCATAGGCAACGCGAGACATAGGTGAGTACCATGCGTCAGATGATGCGGGTGCTGCAGATGCTGCGAGAGTTGCCTCGTGGGAAGGGCTGCGCTGCCAGTACGGCCCGAGCCCTGGCGGAGCGCTTCGGCGTCTCTGAGCGAACCATCTACCGCGACATGGCGCTGATAGGGGAGGCTGGCTTTGCCTTGGGCAACGACGGGCAGGGCTACTATCTGCTGGCAACGGACCAGACCATCCCGGTGGAGTTGAGCTCGGACGAGCTGGCGGGACTGGTCTATGCGGCGGGGCTGGTGCGCGCCACGATGCCGGGGGCCGTGGCCGGGGATCTTACGACGGCGATTGATAAACTCACGGCGGCGTGCGGCAGTGACGAGGCGGTGCGAACGGTCTTTTCGGCTGAGGCTGGCCTCGAAGTGCGTCCCCACCTAACTGACGGACCCAGCGCCTGGCGCAATCTGCAGGTTGCAGTGCAAGCACGCCGGAAGCAGCGTTGCTTGCAGGGAATTTACTGCTCCCCGGAGACAAACCGATCCACCCAGCGCGTCGTCCACCCCTACGCGATAACCTACCGCGGCGAAGCGCATTACCTGGTGGCGTATTGCGAACTGCGTCAGGGTGTGCGCACCTTCCGCATGGATCGCTTCCGTGAGCTCACCATGCTGGACCGGCCCGCCAACATTCCGGAGCACTACGACCTTGAGGAGCATTTCGCGGGAGCCTGGGCGGTGACCGGCGGGCGACGTCAGCGAGTGTGCCTGCGGCTGCGAGGCCTGGCGGCACGGCGGCTAGCGACGGCGCAGGTTCAACCCGGCCAGGTTTACACTCGCACCGGCCCCGACGAGGCCACACTGGTTCTGCAGGTGGCACTGACCGAGGAATTCCGCTCCTGGGTCCTCTCTCTGGGAGCCGAGGTGGAGGTCCTCGCCCCTCGCAGGTTGCGTCGGGAGGTCGCCGAGGTCGCGCGCGGCATCCTCGCAAATTACTCCCCGCCCTGACACTTTCCGACACCCTCCTAGTGCAGGCTCAGGAACGACAATGGGCACGTGACCCCGCGTGCGCGCACCCTGTTGCCGTCGTCGCTGTGCTCTGAGAGCCGATGGCAGAAGGAGGTTTGGGACATGTACCTAGCACACAGTACCTGCGACAGCGGGCACCAGGACTCGGTAGCGCGACATCTGCAGGCAGTAGCCACGCGCGCCGCTGAGTATGCGCAGGACCTTGGAGCGGCGGCAGAGGCCCGTCTGGCTGGCTTGTTGCACGATCTCGGCAAGTATGGGGACCTCTTCCAGGCGCGATTACGCGGAGAAGCCAAGGGGGTAGACCACTGGTCAGCGGGCGCCTGCCTGTGCCTGGAGCGATACCACAAAGCGGGGGTCGGGGCGGCCTTGGCCATCGCGGGACACCACATCGGACTGCCCGCCTATGACAAACTGAAAGACCTGTGCTCGCTGACTGGCCTGGCGACCAAGCAACCTCCTGAGCGGAGGGTCTCCGAAGAGAAAATTGAGATCCTGCTCAGCCGCATGAACCAGGACGGCCTGCAACTTCCACCGATTCCCGAGACTCCCTCGTGGCGGTTCGGCGACCCGTTCACGGCTGCGGCGATGCTGGACCTCCGCATGCTCTACTCGGTCCTGGTAGACGCAGACTTCATTGA